>DATBNH010000518.1:0-3782 GCA_036554405.1 Cellvibrionaceae bacterium
CAGTCACCGGCTCTAGATGAAGCCAGTTAATATTGAACGAGCCTGCCTGTATGTCGAGGCGCAAGGTAGTGGGGCCACCACTGGTGGTCACCGTGCCCAGTGTCTGTGTCGCCCACGACTGCCAGCCACCGGTCGCCGCCACCGGGTTTTGCGCCAGCAGATCACCGCCTAGGTTCAGATCAAACAGGCCACCACCGGGTAAAGAGGCCACGCGCGCGCTGACTTCATAGGTGCCTGCCGCTAGCGTGACCGTGTATTCCAGCCATTCGCCAGCCTCGGTCCAGCCCACATTGTAGTCACCACTGACATCGCTCGCCGCTTCAATGTCCACATCGTCATTGCGGTAGGTGCCACCGGTATTACCGGCATCGGTATCAAAGAAAGCGCTGTAATCCTGGGCCTGAATACGCACGGGCAACAGCGCACAACCATTGGCATCCACCTCGCTGCCGGTGGGTGTATTGGCACACTGGTCAATGCTGTCAGGCACGCCGTCACCATCGCTGTCCGGGTCGATGACAGGCTCCAGGTGAATCCAGTTAATATTAAAGGCCCCGGCTTGTATATTCAGGCGCACAGTGGCTGGCCCGTCACCAACGGTCACGGTGCCCAGCGTTTGCGTGGTCCACGACTGCCAACCACCCGTGGTATCCACACTGGTACTGTCGAGTGCTGCGCTGCCGACTTCCACAGAGTAAAGACCGCCACCGGGCAGGGAAGCTACGCGCGCGCTGACCTCATAGGTGCCCTCCGCCAGTGTGGTGGTGTACTCCAGCCACTCGCCAGCTTCGGTCCAGCCCACATTGTAATCGCCGGTGATATCGTCAGTGGCTTCAATATCCACATCATCGCTGCGATAGGCGCCGCCGGCATTGCCGGCATCGGTATCATAAAAGTCGCTGTAATCCTGTGCCTGTAAACGCATCGGTAACAGGGCACAGCCGTTGCTGTTAACGCTGCTGCCCGCTGGAGTATTGGGACACAAGTCCAGATCATCAGGGGTACCGTCGGCATCGGCGTCGGAGGCGACAGTGCCACCGCCCTCCCAGATAATATCGTCAATGGCCAAAGCGAAATTGCCGCCGGGCAATGGATCTTCGCTTAACAGGGCAAACAGATATTGCATGGATTGCAATGCCACCGCCTCGCCGCGCAAATCCGCCACCGGAATGCTGACTTCGCCCCACTCACCGTTGCGCACCAACCCGTATTGGTTTTCACCGGCAGCAAAGCTGATGTAATTTTCATTGGTATAAGTATCAGTCACGCCAATGCGAAAAGAGACATTGGCGGGCACCTTGATACGAAAGCGCAGATTGCCCTCGGCAAAGTTACTCATATCTCGCGGCTGGCGCGACTGGATGCCACCGCCAAACCACTGACCCGGGGCTACATAGTCCCAGCTAATAACATTGTCACCCTCATAGGCGGGCTCGCTGCCGCCTGCCAGAGAGTCGGCGCTCCACACATAAATGTCGGAACTGGTGCCGGCTTCAAGACCGTTATCCACCGGGGTGCTGTCGGTAAACACGCCAAAGGTACCCGTCTCCGGCGTACTGGTATTGCCCAGCATCACCTCACCCTGGCCATCCAGTTGGTAGACGCGCACATAATCTACGTACATTTTGGCGGGTAGGGGTGCAGTAATCTGATGGTCTTGCAGGGCATCGGTAAAGCTGCCGCCTACGGCCAGGTTCATCAGCAGATAAAAGGGCTGTTTGAATACGCCATCCTGCTGGGTGTTGTCGATAGGTGCATCGTACATATCGTATTCCACACCATTATCGACCACCGCGAAGCGCATGGACTCTTCGGTCCAGTAAAAGCGGTAAGTGACAAAGCGGTCGTTCATAGGCGTTGACGATACATAGGCATTGTCCGTCTGCCAGGCAGTCATGGCTGCACAGGTAGGGTTTTCTGGTACACAGGCGTCATCGGCATAAAAAATCAAATTGCTGCCGGTAAAGCTGTTCATATTGGTGCCGGGGTAAAACTCGTCAATGGCCGCCTGGCGATGGCCCATTTCCATAATGTCTATTTCGCCCTTGGCGGGCCAACTGGCGGTGCTGGTACCCAACATCCAAAAAGCCGGCCAGAGCCCGGTATCGAGATTGGGCACGCGAATGCGCGCTTCAATCAAACCGTACTGAATAGACACCTTATTCTGGCTGTCGAGCTTGCCCGAGGTAAAGGCACTGCCTTCCACCGTCTGGTTGCGCGCGGTGAGCACCAAAGCACTGTTGCCCGACTCACCGGGAATGGGTTCAATGGTGGCACTGTCTGGCAAATAGTACTGCAATTCCTGGTTGCCCCAGCCGCATAAATCCGGTCCGTACTGGCAACCATTACCCTCAATAACATTCCATAATTCGGTATCGAGTGTATTGAAATTTTCTTCCCACAAAAGCGGCCCAACCTGCTGAGCAGTGCTTGTTGCACTAAAAAGCATTGCTCCCACAAATGTGGCAAGCAGCCACCGGGAGGTGTGTGTGTTCATCATCATAACGACTCCGGATAATTATTATTAACTCTATGGCCGGTTCCTTTCGTTTATCTCTCCCGCGCCCGCGCTTATATGGGGCTGTAGCGTTTGCAGGTGAGATACCCTTCTCAGGGAATCACCTGCCACGCATTCACTTTCACCTTAAAACTTATAGACTTGTGGGACTGGGGTGTCGTCGCACCTTGTGAAATTGACAAAGGTGACACCTTTGCCGAGCATCAAAACAGAGCAGAAGCCCATGGTTACTGAGTTTCCAAAGAAGGGCAAAAGATAAAGAAGCGCACTTAAACTGTGCCCGTCCCACCTTTACCGGCAGAGAATTGAAAAAATGGGAATCTACCAGCACTCAACCTAACGCGGGTGGCGCACCATTCCACCAATAATTCACCAGAATGTTAACCGGTGCTTGTGACTGCACATGATGCCACCAGTGAGTGGGGATATAGAGGGCATCTCCTGCCTCCAATTGCGCCACCTGTGCCTGTTGCAGTGCGCGACGAAAACGCGGGAAACGTTGAAAATCGGGATTGTACAAATCCACCAAACTGATCGGTCGGCCCGCCGGGGTCATATCTTCGGGGCCGATATACAAATTCTCCTCTTCTTCCGGTGGAAATAAAGTAAAACACCGGCTGCCAGCCGCTACGCAGGCGATATTTTCGGCGTGGTCATTATGCGTTGCCACCGTCACTGCACTACCCAGCCAAATGTTGGATGCAATCGACTCATCGAGGCAAGGCAGGGTATTTTCCTTTTCCAAACCCGGCAGGTAATCCTTAATAGCCGAGGAGCCAATATAAAAGTCGGGGGGTGAAGAGCGCTGTTGCAGCGCTACCAGTATATTTAGCGCGTCTTGCAGGCGGCCGGGCATACGTTCGAAGTTCACAGCCGACATATCCTCTGTATAACCTAGCCGCCCCGCTACCTCGGGCGGGGCGACCATCGCTTGAAAAACAGATTGCTTGTCAAACGCCAACAGATAATCTCGCAAAGTGGCAAAAGATTGACTGGCGGCCTTAACCAGTGGCCAATGCTTCACATAACCGCGTACGATAATCGGCACAGCTGACGCCATCACAGAATTTTTTTCCTGAGCGTTGAGATGGTGCCATTCCCTGACACTTATCATCGGAAAATCAACAGAGTCGGTCATAATCATCAGCCATTATTGCTCAAGTTTAAGTCTTACTCAAAAAACATGCGCAGACATGAAAAACTATGCTTTCATCCGGGTTAAAAAATTCTGCTTAATAAAATCGCAGTGGCGGGGAAACTGCAT
>DATBNH010000533.1:0-1866 GCA_036554405.1 Cellvibrionaceae bacterium
AGAGATAAAAATTATGGCTAATAAAGCGAAGCTATTTGGAGCGGATGCTCAAATTTCAATGCTCTCCTCTGCCACTGTTTTGCTTGGCGCGCTGTTCGCGAACCAAGTTAATGCACAGGAGTTGACACAGCCCACGGCAAACCCTCAGGGCAACGCCGAAACCGAGGTAGAAACTGAAATCAGCAATTCGCCTGCGGTGGTTGAAGAGGTTGTTATTTACGGCATTAAACAATCGTTAAGTAACGCTCAGGATATCAAGCGTAATGCTGCGACGGTTGTTGACGCGGTAACCGCATCGGATATTACATCGCTACCCGATAAGTCAGTTGTAGATGCGCTGACACGTGTGCCTGGTGTCACCGTAGAAGTCTTTGAGGCAACAGATGACCCCGAGCACTTTGGTGCCGAAGGTAGCACTGCGCTAGTGCGTGGTTTGAGTAAAACCTTAACTCAATTTAACGGCCGAACATCATTTAGTGCGACCCAGTGGGGTGCATTAAACCTGTCGCATATCCCCTCTGAATTAGTTTACGCAATCGAGGTTCAGAAAAACCAGACAGCCTCTATGATCGAAGGCGGTATCGCGGGTACGCTGAACCTCGTGACGCGCAAGGCTTTTGATAGTCCCGGCATGATGTATGGCGGCTCTATAAAGGCTGATTACACTGACGAGGCTGAAGCATGGTCGCCTAACGTGTCGGGTTTGTTTAGTAATCGCTGGGAAACGGACTTGGGTGAGTTTGGTTTTTTGGTGTCGTTAGCGGCTAGCGAGACCAAAACGCGCTCGGAAGCTGTGGGTACCCACGATTACTACGAAAAAAGCAACCGAACAGAACCCGATAGTATTCGAGGCGATAGTTTAGAAGGGGTGGGCACCCCGATTCCGGGTGCTGCAGAAGATGCGACTTATTGGTTGCCGCCATCTATTCAGGCGCGGGCTAAAAATGATGAGCGTGACCGAATTGGTTTCGTTTCGTCATTACAATGGCAAAATCTAGATGAGACGGTAAAGGCTACCATGGAGTTTATCCGCTCTGACGGTACTTCTACGTGGACAGAGCGTTTAGTGCAAAATAAAGATCAGCTCGGGGATCAGCTTGGCAACCGAAATATCGTCAACGTTGCCGAGATTCCTGGTGTATCAGGTCTGGAAGAAAGTTTTAATCCCAATACCGGCCTATTCACGCACGGTGTGCTAGTTCCATCTGGTACCGAGGATTATGGTTATGCGCCTGAAACCCGTTTCCACAACGAGGAAACTTATGTTAATGATCTAAGTTTTGACATTGAGTGGTTTGTAAATGACAACCTGACGTTAAGCGGTGACCTGCAATATGTAGATTCTGGGCAGGACATGTTCGACAACACTATCCACAGCTTTTTTCGGTCTGATGTGTGGTTGGATTTGCGCGATAACGATACACCGCAAATCGGCTTTTTGGGCGAAAATTTTCGTCAGCTAACACCGGCGCAAGCAGCCGCGGCAGAAGGCAGCTTGATGGTTGATGCCAACGGCAATTACTGGGGTGGCGACTTGAGCTCCATTTCTGACCCCGCAAACGTGCATACCCGCTCGGCAATGGTGCACCAAACGGATAGCAAAGGCGATGCTATTGCGTTCTCAGTTGACGCAGACTATGCATTTGATGATGGCTGGTTAACCAATGTTAAAGCGGGTGTACGGCACTCTAGCCGTAAACAGGTGCATAAGTCCTCTGAGTACGATTGGGGCGTGATCTCGCCCGAGTGGAGCGAAGACGATATTCGCAGCGTCGCCGACTACCCTGAATTTCAAGAATTTGTTAATTTTGGCGGTGATTTTCACGATGGCAATGCCTTTGTCGATGGCAGTGCAACGGCTTTTTA
>DATBNH010000546.1:0-12201 GCA_036554405.1 Cellvibrionaceae bacterium
GGCTGTGAGCGCGACCAACGGCCGGGTAAAACCTTGCTCACGCAGCTTTCGAGCCGCCTCCAGCCCCCCCATAACAGGCATATGAATATCCATAAACACAATATCGAATCCGGCTTCGTGATCAGTTTCGCTGGCAGCGACCAAGCGCACAGCTTCATCGCCATTTTTGGCATAGCTGACCTCAACTCCGGTCATACCGACAAAATGGCCGATAAGCTGGCGAATATCCCGCAGATCATCCACTACCAAGACTCGGCCGCTCAAGGTGGGGGCATAGCGCAGAGGCTCTTGAGGCATATCAAATGACAGCGAAAAATGCGCATGTTCTATATCACTGACATCACCAGGATCAATCGCAAAAGTAAATTCGCTACCCTGACCTGGCTCACTAACCAGTTCAATCATTCCACCCAGGCGCTCTACCAGCTGCAGGCTGATAGCAAGCCCTAGACCAGTACCCGCGCGCGGTTCAGAATAAGAGCCCTTAGATTGCACAAAAGGCTGAAAAATATCTTTTTGCACTTCGGCACGGATACCAATGCCGGTATCACGCACACGAAAACGTAAGTGTTCGCGATCACTGCTCACATCAGCCTCGACCACTAGCACCACTTCACCCATATCAGTAAATTTTATGGCATTCCCGAGTAGATTAAGTAAAACCTGACGCAGACGGGTGGGGTCGGTGATGATTGTTCGAGGCAGTGGCATTGGCGCTTCAATTTTTAATTGCAGGTTTTTATCTACTGCAGCACCGTACATTAAAAAATAAATATCCGTAATAAAAGAAGATAAATAAACTGTCTGCGGTTCCAGCTCAAGCTTTCCGGCTTCAATCTTGGACAAATCCAGAATATCGTTAAGCAGGCCTAGTAAATGCTTGCCATTGCGATGGATAACCGTAAGATGCCCTTCTGAATCGAGATCAGGCTTGGTGTTTATTAGTAGCTCGGCAAACCCTAAAATAGCCGATAAAGGGGTGCGCAACTCGTGGCTTAAATGTGCCAAAAATTCACTTTTAGAGCGGTTTTCTTGCTCAGCCCGCAATCGATCAACACGCTCACGTTCCATTTCTCTGCGCCCTAGCGCGTAGCGAATAGAGCGCGCCAATTGTTCAGAGGCCAGCCCATCCTTTACCAGGTAGTCAACGGCGCCGGCCTCCAGCGCGCGAATGTCTACCTCGGTATGATGCATACCGGTCAAGAGAATAACCGGGCCCGAAAAACCGAGAGCCGAGGCTTGGCGCAGTAATTCAATACCGTCACGAGAGCCAAGCTGATAATCCATAAGACACAGGTCATGACGATTTTCTTGCAACAGCTGCATGCCCTGCTCGTAGCTGGATGCCCAATCCAGCATGTAGGGGCCACGGGTTATTTCATCGAGAAGATCACGAGCCAGTAGAAAATCATCTTCATCATCATCAATAATTAACAGCTTTGCATCTTTCATTGCAACAAACCTACGGCAACTCTACAAATTCCACCCAGTATTTACCCAACGCTCGCATCAAATCGACCAGAACGTCAAAGGTGACCGGCTTGGTAATATAAGAGGCCGCGCCCAGGTCATAACCACGCAGCATATCTTCCTCTGCCTTGGATGTGGTTAAGATGACTACCGGTATGCGACGCAGCACCTGATCAGACTTAATAGCGGCCAAAGCCTCACGGCCATCCATTTTAGGCATATTAAGGTCAAGTAAAATCAATCCTGGCAGAGGATATTTCCCACGATCGGCAAATTTTTCTTCACCACGCAAATAAGCTAATAACTCAACGCCATCCTCAACAAAATGCAATTCATTTAATACACGGCTCTCAATCATTGCCTCTTCAGCTAACAGCCTGTCATCAGCATCATCATCGGCCATCAATATTATCAGTGTCTTCTTTTCCGCTTCCATTATTCCATCTCTTCAATAGGAAAATCTTCCGCCATCACAAACATAGATTGTGTCATTGGCAATTCAAGTATAAACAAAGCCCCCTGGCCAGGAGCACTTTTGACACTAATGCTCCCGCCGTGTCTTTCTATAATTTTTCGACATAACGCCAAACCGATGCCTGTCCCCTCATACTCCTCTCGCCCATGAAGGCGCTGAAAAAGATTAAAGACACGATCGGCATATTGTTGCTCAAACCCTATGCCATTGTCCTGAAAAGCCAAATAACAGTATTCTTTTTCATCATCGCCTTCAGTAACAGTTTCTTGCCTGCAGGTCACCGAAATCTCAGGCGCCTTATGCTCACTTTTGAATTTAAGGCTATTGCTGATCAAATTCATAAAAACTTGTCGAATCTGGGTTGCATCGGCATCAATAACCGGCAATTTGTCACTCGTCACAGAAGCACCGGAGCTTTCAATAGCATATTCCAGGTCATCCTTGGCGGAATTGAATACTTCATTTAAATCGACTTGATCAAATGGCTTCTGTTTGGTAGTTACTCGCGAAAAACTCAACAGGTCATTAATCAGAGAAGACATTCTCTCCGACGCTCCATGCATTCTTGCTACATAGTCGGCGCCTCTATCGCCCAGGGAATCGCTGTATTTCTGTAGCAACCTGTCGCCAAAAGCCCGTATTTTTCTCAAAGGTTCTTGCAGGTCATGGGAGGCCACAAAAGCAAAATCCTCCAGCTCGCGATTGCTTCTTTGTAGCTCCTCAGCGTAAATTTCCAACGCATGAGTACGTTCACTAACTTTAAACTCGAGCTCGGCATTGGATTTTTCAATTTCATCATAAAGATTTTTGACTTTACGTGTATTTCTGTAAACTAGAATAAATATTAATAGCGACAAAAAAAGCCCAATGGTATTTGTCGCCACCAGTGAGATTAAAATAAACTTTCGGTTTGATTCCGCCTGCTGCCGATGGCTAAACATCAACAGCATTTCATCAGCCTCCATGCTTTCAATTAATCCCGGCAAGGTCGATTCAGAATTATCCAACGGGTCATCAGCCTTCATGGCGGCGACAATGCCTTCATTATCGCTATCCACCGCCTCCATCACCGCCCTCATCTGCGCAGACTGCTCATTTACCAAGCTGTGAATTTTCTCAAACCTGATTTTTTGCTGCTCCAGGGTCGTTGTAGCAGTCATCAATGATTGCAAGATCTCATTTATTTTATAAACAGACTGTTCAAAAGGAACCAGGTGAGACTCGCCATCCGTCAATATATAGCCTTTTAGTGAATTCTCTGCACGGATAACGCTCACTCGCAAGTCCTTAATTAAATTAAGAAGTTGCAAGCTATTGGTCACCTGGCGGTTATTCTCGGTCATAATCCCGATTGACCGATAGGACAACGAAATGCTGATCACAAAAAATAAAACAACAAAAGCAATGGCCAGTATCCAAAGCTTGTTGCCAAAGGTCATATAATTAGTGGATCTTAATCGCATCAGTAATTATTCACCTGCATTTTCCTGCAGTGTATCGCTCAACTGTGAAAGCTGATCTGCGCAAGTACGACACTCCTGCAAAATAACCTCTATAGCGGCCAATGCCTTATCAACATCCCCCTTACGAGATAAAGCCAATTTACCCAGCTCGGCATTAACTGAAATGGTATTTAAAGGGTTTCTGATATCGTGAATGGCTTTTCGTATGTCTAATGTCATATGTTTTCTCCGCTTTGGTCGGCATAGCCATTGAGCCGGTTATACAGTGTTTTAAGACTGACACCTAACATATCTGCCGCCTTCTTTTTATCGCCACCCAAGTGTTCCAAAGTCGTTTCTATAAGCTCGCGCTCAACATTTTCGATTGTTTTTCCAACAGCGATTCCACTTTCCACTGGCCGGTTACCCGCTTTGGAGAAAGGTGAGGAGAAATCATCTGGCAGCTCCAGCTCATTGGTTTGAGGGTCGGCCATAATAAATGCCCGATGTATGGCATGACGCAACTCACGAACATTCCCGGGCCAATCATAAGTCATTAGTCTTTGTGTAGACTTATCAGTAATCGTGATAGCTGATTGATACTGACGGTTCAGATCCGCCAAAAAATGCTCAACTAACAGCGGGATATCCTCAATACGCTCGCGTAAAGCGGGAATATGGATAGGGAATACTGCCAAGCGGAAATACAAGTCTTCACGTAAACAGCCCTGCTCGGCTATCATTGCCTCTGTGCGGTTGGTTGCTGAAACCACCCGACACTGAACATCAATTGCGCTGGTAGCGCCCAGACGTGTCACTTGACCAGTTTCCAGCACGCGCAACAGATTGGGCTGTAAATCAATAGGCATTTCCGTTATCTCATCCAGAAATAAGGTGCCTTTATCTGCCAGTTCAAACACACCTGCTTTTCTGTGTGAAGCGCCCGTAAACGCCCCTTTTTCATGACCAAATAATTCACTGCTAATCAGATCTCGGGCAAAGGCGCCGCAATTGGCCGGAACAAATGCCCCGCTTGGTTGGCTGGCATGATGAATGGCAGAGGCAACCACTTCTTTGCCCACGCCGCTCTCCCCCATAAGCAATACATTCGCTCGGGTTTTACAGACACGCTCTATCATTTGGTAAAGCTTGAGCATGGGGGAGGATTCCCCGACCAGATAGCCAAAGTGCTTTGATGTGCTCACATCAGGCGTCACACTATCGTCGAGCAAGGACTCCAACTGAGCCAGATCAATGGGCTTAATTAAATAAGAGATATTGGGGCCATACAGATTCCTGACGATAGATTTAATCGAAGGATGACCGGTGATCATGGTGACTTTTGATGCCTGTTCGTAGCCTTTGGGCATAGCATCCAAAACATGCAGCCCACTGCCATCAGGGAGCATTAAATCCAGAATCAAATGATCAAAGACCTGATCCTTCAGCGCATCTCGGGCCTCAGCTACCGAGGCCACCGCCACAACCTGATGACCCAGTATTTCCAATAGCTGCACCGTGGCATCAAGAAATTTATTATCATCATCAACCAAGAGAATTTTAGCCACTTTCCACCTTTGTTATATCAATTCACGTATAGCGAGTCATTCTACTCCAGGCAGTTTGACGCGACAGCAAACATAAAGCTGACACCCTGCCGTACCCATCGGTTATGTTACGACAAGTTGTATACCAGCACCACTAAGGAAATCAAATAAATTACAACACATTGCCAAATTCGGCACAGTTTTTGCGAAGCTGAGGAGCACCACATATTTTTTTTCAATAGTCGTATTCCCTGAAACGGAGGCGCACATGCGTAAGAAGACCACACCGAGTAGCACAACACTGACTTACCTGGCAGGCATCGGAGGGACGGGGCCCCTGCCCCAAGAGGCAGAACAACTGTCGAGGCACAACCAACCTCTCAATTTTACCAAAATCAATAGGGGCAGATGGCAGCCTCTGACAAGTTGGGCGAGAACATTGGCCGGACACGTGAAAACCAGGCGGTAGCCCGGCCCACAAGGGTAAGGGTTCCCGATATTAAAACAAGCGAAAGACGCTCAACGGACTGAGCGCCACTCTGGCACAAGAGGATAATGTTTTGCCTGGGCTGACAATTAATCGCTGCGCTAGAATGCCCAGCACAAACGACGACACCAGCACGCCTCCCATTAACACTCTGGTATTGGGCACAGTGCACACAGACTGCAAGCTCTCATGCAACGCCTGTCGCCTGGTGTAAAGCTCCTTATTGCTGTTCTTGATGCGCTTTTTTAAACTCATGCTGAACACTCCTTAATGCTGAGGCAAGGTGCTTGCGTGTATGAGGTAGAGTCATACGCCGCTTATACGCCTGCAGAACAAAATAGCTACTGGCAACAGCAATACACTGTAATACAAAAAAAGCCGTAAATCCCCATAAAGCTCCCATTAGATACTCATAGGCAACCCAGCTTAACAACAGGCTAAATGAGATCCAGGTCAGTAGCATTAGAGGCAACATCAACAACCATAAAGCCAAAACTCGTGGTAGCGTTTTTACTGCCAGCAGAGACTCAAGGCGTGCAAGGGTTACCATACCAGCTACACAATCGAGAAGCTGCTCACCTAACTTGATAGCCTCAGACATGCTGCTGTCTGCATCTGTAGACGCAACATGACCGTCAGGCGATGAAGCCTGGCGGTCATGCCTCTCCTCTATCGACTCAGCGGGGCACACGGTTAATGCTTCCCGGAACTCTGCATCAAACGCGACACCAGCCAACCTGCCGCAAAGGCAACGCCTATAGTTACCAGCGGTTTTTCACGCGCTACAGATTCGGCCTTTTCGCTAAGCTCAAATGCCTTCTCTTTGCCCTGCTCCATATGCAGTTTGGCCGTATCGGCAGATGCGGCACCTATAGAGCTGACTGCATCATAGACGCTGGAACTTGCCTCTTTGATTTGATCCAATGCTTCGGACATAGTAACCTCCTCGGTCTTTCCATTAGTGGATTTTTTCGTCACTTTACCTACCATAATTTTATCCTCAAAATATCATCGGCGCTGAGCGCTTAAGGCTTGCGTCTTCCGAAGATAAGCGACAGAACGAACAGTATAAGAAAAATCACAAATAAGATTTGTGCTATTCCTGTAGCTGCACCAGCAATACCACCGAACCCGAAAACAGCGGCAATAACGGCAATAATGAAAAATAAAACAGCATAACCAAGCATAATCCTCTCCTGTAGTTGAATTCAGTTAAATACTATCAAGTAGCATGCCAACCCGGCCCACCCATAAAAATGTCGAAAATGACGCATTTTTACCCAATTAAAAGGCTGATCCTTGAAACTACTGCAATTACTCAGCACTTTTTACAAGCGCACTATCCACCTCCGCGTGGCCCTCCAGTATTTTTATCCAATCGCCAGCAAGGTCCAGGTGATTAATAAAAATCTTACAGCTCATTAGCAAAGGAATGGCTATTAGCATACCGATGGCACCCCACAGCCACCCCCAAAAAAACATCCACAACACAACCAGCAAGGGGTTAATATTAAATCGCTGTCCAAGCACGGTGGGGGTTACTAGCTGACACTCTATAAAATTCAGCAACAGATAAATACCTGGCACCATTAACATTTTGTAGAGAAGATCAAACTCCACAAAACCCACCCCAGTAAGAATTAACGCCATCAAGAAGGGGCCCACATAGGGCGCATAATTGAGCATGGCTGCCAACGCCCCCCACAACAAGGGATCTTTTACACCCATAGCCGCCATAGCCGCTGCAGTACACAACCCGAGCGTGCAGTTAATAAGGGTGATTATCAATATGTAGCGGGAAACGTCACTCTGAATAGCCTGAAAGATTACTACAGTAACCTTTTTGTTGGAAAACGTTGCCTGTGAGCGCACCAGGTTCCGCATCAGATCCTGGCCAAACACCAGGAAAAAATAGGTAATAACCACCACCGCGCCCAGCTGTACAAAAAAAATAGCTGTTGACTCGGCGAGCACAGATATAAGTGATTGCATTGCAGAGCCCATGAAATCTTCAATAGACTGGTCACTATCGCTACCTGAAGGATTGGACATAACGGAGTTTTTAATGTCAATTATGGACTCACTCATTCCATTCATCTGCTCGGCCAGTCTCTGAAAAATCAAGGGCAGAACCTTTAGCCATCGCGCGGCAGGTGCTGACAGGAAATTGACCATGTAAAAACCAAGAGTCAGCAGCATCGCTATTGATACAGCTGCGCCCGCTGGACGTGGAACCTTGAAATACAGAAGCCATCGCACCATACGGCTGGCAAATAAAGCAATAAAAGATGCTACGATAACTGGAACAATAAGGCTTCTGGCAAAATGAAATGTATAGAGAACCGCCATTGTGAGCATAAGTAATAAGACGATTTTTATAATGCGAAGCTTCGATGCATACATCACCTCAGTACTCCGTAATTCAGAATTTTCTTGGGTTTCCATGGCTTTCTCCTGATATCAAGTCCCGAATTGATGCTATTTTCATACCAGCCTCCTTGGGCGCAGCACCCATCTACATCACTCCCCCTCTAAAGGGCCTTCAGGTAAAGGGCCCTCACGCAATAATTACAATTTCCTCTTCTTTTTTTCAAAAATCCCGCCACTCCATAAGTAACCATAAGCCTGTGCACCAGCAAAATCCCACCCCAAGCACTCCCGAGGACCCATGGCATGATTTTCGCAATTATTTAACTATCTAACGTTGACCAGGGCCTGAAGAAGCCTTCTCGAAAAGTCTCGACAGTCAGGAGTTAACCCATGAAAGAGATTAATTCATCCATAGTAAAAGTAGCCACAGCCATCTTGATCGCTTCCACGTCCACATCCAGCCTGGCTGACAATGAAAGTGCACAGACCCAACATAAAAAAGAAGCTGGGGAGTATTGGCAGGAATTCAAGCAAGACAGCGAGCAGGCATGGGATACCAGTAAGGATGCCTTTCGCGATGGGTGGATAGAGGGTAAATTACATACAGCCATAGCGCTCAATAAAAACTTAAAACCCTTTGAGATTGCTATTAATGTGGATGATAGTACAGCTTCTCTGTCTGGCGATGTGTCATCCAGTATTGATAAAGAACTCGCCGAACAAATCGCCCTCGGCATTGAAGGCATTGATCACGTTAACAACCAGATACAAGTCAACCCGGATTACACCGGCAAGGGTGAGGATGATGAGCGGCGGGATATCCTTCAGTACATGTCGGACATATCCACCACGGCAGCGATCAAGACAGAAATATTAGCATCGAACAATATTAATGGCCTGTCTATTGACGTTGACACTTACCGAGATACGGTAACGCTTTCAGGTAAAGCCGAAACTGAGGCTGAAAAAGATCTCGCCGAGGTCATAGCGTCAAAAAGGCAGAGTGTTACACACGTAATTAACAATATCGAAACTCAATAAGCGTGCAATTTATAAAAGCACAAATCTCATAAGGAGTTATTATGACTGATACAGCATTTATTAAAGATCTTTCCGAAAGGCGACAAATGGCTCGCAAGCATATGATGCAAGGGGCTGTTACAGAAGATTTCACAAAAGACAGAGAGACTATTATCAAGCTTCTTAATGAAGCACTGGCAACAGAAATAATCTGTGTACTTCGCTATAAAATTCATTACTACACTGCCAACGGTAAAGGAGCTAAAATTGCAGCGGCTGAGTTTTTGGAACATGCGGCCGAAGAACAAGAGCATGCCGATAAACTGGCAGAAAGGATTTGTCAACTAGGGGGAGAACCGGAGATGAACCCGGATACGCTGTCAAAAAAGGCCCACAGCGAATACCATAGCGGCGGCGACACCCTGGAGATGCTTGAGGAGGATTTGATTGCCGAGAGAATCGCAATCAGTAGTTACCGGGAAATGATTAACTATATTGCCGACAAGGATCCTACAACCCGTCGCATACTTGAAGAAGTATTGGCACAAGAAGAAGAACATGCCGATGATTTAGTGGATTTAATTGAACAAATCAGCAGTTAACTTTATCAATATAATTTTACAGCTGCAGCAGCTCCCTGGCATTTCACTATTCAACAGGACGCTTCTGCAGCTGTTGCTTCAAATCATCAATTGCCATCGGACGCGCATACAGATAGCCCTGAATTACTGCGCAGCCGTTATTTTTGAGAAAATCAGCCTGCTCTTTGGTTTCCACCCCCTCAGCCACAACATTCAAGCACAATGTTTTGGCCATGGCCAGTATGGTTTTGACGATCACGGCATCATTTTCATCGTGCGGGATATCGTCAATAAAACTACGATCAATTTTTAATTCGGACAATGGCAGACGTTTGAGACGAGATAATGACGAATAGCCCGTTCCAAAATCATCAATAGAAAAATCCATGTTCTGATAGCGACTGTTTTGCATAATACCCAGGGTAGCATCAATATTTTCCATGGCAGCAGTTTCGGTAATCTCCCACACAACTCGGGGGTATTCAAAGCGAGTGCTTTCAATAATGGCAAACAGGTTATCCATGGTTTGCTTATCCATCAACACCAAATGGGAAAGATTTATCGTTAATGTTGACAACTGCAATTTATCAATACCAGCCTCGCCCAACTCATATAAAGATTGCTTAACCACATATTCGGTAATAACGCTAATTAAGCCTTCATTTTCAGCCAGTGGAATAAATTCATCCGGAGGAACCAGCCCGCGGGCAGGGTGCTGCCAGCGAATTAACACCTCGGCACCAATCCATTGTTGCTCACGAACCGCCCACTGCGGCTGATAGACCAAGCTAAATGCCTCTTCCAGACAAGCCTGCTTAAGATCTTTAAGCAAGCTCAAGCGCTTTGCCAGCGAGAGCCTGAATTGCTCTTTATAAAAACGGTATTGACCACGCCCACAATGTTTGGCATGTAACAGCGCCATATCAGCACATGATAACAGCTCTTTACCACTCACCCCCTGCGCTGGAAACCAACACACCCCCGCACTCAATGTGTGTTGGGCAAACAATGATCGCTGGGTACGATTCGATAACTCCCGTTGCAGAGTTTCGAGCTTAACGACAAGCTGTTCAGGCGCGGTATTAATAGGTGAAATCAGGCCAAATTCATCACCCCCCAAGCGCCCGAAATACCAGTCAGGAGTCAGAACACACGTCAGTGTCTGACTTAGCATCGCCAAAAGCTCATCACCTCTGCCTTAACCTTCATGGTCATTGAGGTCAGAAAAATTATCAATATCCACAATTATCAGCGCAAAACCATCGCGACGTGATAACCCTTGCCGGCAGCGTGAATCTAACTCGGCAGTCAATGCCAACCGATTGGGCAATTCGGTCAGAGCATCCTGTAGCGCCACCACCTGGATACGTCTCAAGGTGTTGAGCATAAGCACGTACAGCATAACTGCAGTAGCGATCACGAAAACCCAGCCCTTGAGTGTCTGCACTATATGCACATACTCGGAGCCACCAAATAGAGCAGCTACCCAGCGATCGGAAAAGACAATCCACAAACTGGCAATAACGAAATACAATAGTGCAATTGCGCGTGCTGGCCGGGTAATGTTAGTAAACATAACCACTCCATTATTTTCCCAACAGATCAAGCTTAGCCCAACTAAGCCTTTCAGGTGAGGTTCCCATGCAAATAACGTATTATTGGCCGTAACCAAGTGCTTTACCAGCAGGTGACAGGAATACCCCTATGCATATTGGCATTCTCAAAACCGATCACATTTACCCATCCCTGGCTGCTCGTCACGGCGAATATCCGGCAATGTTTATGCGCCTACTGCGGTCGGTATCCCCCTCCCTGGTCTTTTCAATATACGACGTAGTGCGTGGCGATATGCCGGGCAGCCTCAATGATGCGGATGCGTGGTTGATTACTGGCAGCAAATCGGGTGTGTATGAAAACAAACCCTGGATCGGACGATTGCTACAACTGACTCAAGCGTTGCATGAACACCGTAAACCCGTTATCGGTATTTGTTTTGGTCATCAACTGCTAGCCCAGGCACTGGGTGGCCGAGTTGAAAAATCTTCACACGGCTGGGGGGTTGGGGTACAAGAGTATACGCTGGCCAAAGCCGCACACTGGATGCAACCGGCCACACCTACACTCTGCCTTATTGCCAGCCATCAAGATCAGGTGATAGCCCTACCGCCTGGCGCACAACTTCTGGCCGGCAACACTTTCTGCCCCAATGCCATGTACACTATTGGCGAGCATATACTGGGAATTCAAGCACATCCAGAATTTTCTCCGGCTTATGCCCGAGACCTTATCGAATATCGTCACGACACTATTGATATCGAACTCGTGCAGCAAGCACTCGATAGTCTCACCACCCCCACGGACAATCAATTAGTAGCTCGGTGGCTGCTGGCATTTACCCGAAAGGCGGCTGCCAATGTATAAACGCCACCCTGACGCAATCGGGGTTTTAGCTGCGCGCCCAATCATTGAACAAATAATAGGCCATAAAAAAGCCAGCCCATTGGGCTGGCTTCTCGCAACACGTTAAAATCAGCTATATAGCCAATAAAGGCTTCATATAGGAAATGGGGGCGGCGTTTTCGTCATCAAAAGTCACCACTTCCCAGGCATCTTTCTGGGCGATTAGCTGACGCAGAGACTGATTGTTAAGTGCATGGCCAGACTTATGAGCTTTAAACTCGCCTATCAGGCTATTACCCAACAGATACAAGTCGCCGATAGCATCCAGCACCTTGTGCTTGACGAACTCGTCTTCATAACGCAGGCCATCTTCATTGAGAATGCGGTATTCATCAACCACAATGGCGTT
>DATBNH010000583.1:0-1836 GCA_036554405.1 Cellvibrionaceae bacterium
GGCCACTGACCGGCTCTGCCGAGCCAAGGTTGCCAGAACATCGAATGCAGATTGCTCCTCGGTCATAGTTTTAGTCCATTCACCGATCTTTTAATCATTATTGTCTGCGCTAAAACCGATGGGCCACATCAAGTGGTTACTTCGGCAATAGTGCTCATCAGTACATCGGCAGTAATAGGCTTGGATAAATAAGCGCGAGCACCCTGACGCATGCCCCAAACACGATCGGTCTGCTGGTCTTTAGTGGTGACAATGATCACTGGAATATTGGCTGTTTCGGACGCCTTGGTTAACTGCCGAGTGGCCTGAAAACCATTGAGGCCGGGCATCACGATATCCATCAAAACAACATCGGGCAGCTCTTTTTTTGCCAGGGCCACACCCTCTTCGCCATTGGGAGCCGTTAATACGGCATGGCCATTTTTTTCAAGCATGGTAGTGAGCTTATAAGTTTCGGTGGGCGAGTCGTCGATGATTAGTACTCTGGCCATAGGTTCCCCAACTTCTATTATGTGTTGTGTCGTAAATAAGTGATAACAAGTAAATCAGCTTTAAGAGGCTTTGGCTTGCTTCACGTGTTCTTCAATTGCACCGAGCAATTCGCTTTTACTAAAAGGCTTGGTCAGATAGCGGTCTGAACCGACAATCCGGCCTTTGGCCTTATCGAACAAGCCATCCTTACTGGACAGCATAATCACTGGCGTAGATTTGAATTCGGTATTATTTTTTATCAGCGCGCAAGTTTGGTAGCCATCGAGACGCGGCATCATAATATCGACAAAAATAATATCGGGACGCGAATCGGCTATTTTGGCCAGAGCGTCGAAACCATCGGTAGCGGTAATTACTGTACAACCGGCTTTTTTGAGCAGGGTTTCTGCGGTGCGGCGAATAGTCTTACTGTCGTCGATCACCATAACCTTGAGGCTTTCAAAACTAACGTCCATACCTTCTGACCTTGTGTGCTTGCTATGTTGCTGTAAGTGCCGCCGGGAGCGAGATTTACTGTTCTGTCACAATAATACGCATTTTAGACTATCGCAACACACCCCACGGACTATTTATATGATCAACTTTTAACATAGTTTTTAAGGTTTATCCATAAGCTGCTGAATATATACAAAAATTAACGATTTGGCGGCGCCATTATTCTTTTCAATTATGCTTATTTTCTCCTTGCGTTCACACTCAGGAGGTAATAACTTTAGCCGGAATCAAATTCGGCCCTTTTGAGGCCCGGCACCGCTAACTGAGCCACTTATGAATAGACGCCTCGGGGTTGTAATGGACCCCATAGCCACCATCAAATACCACAAAGACACTACACTGGCACTGTTGCTAGCCGCCGCCGCACGTGGCTGGCAACTGGTTTATATGCAACCTGAAGACCTTTATCTGCAAGGCCCCCAAGCCCGCGCCCAGGTTCGCGAACTACAGGTTTTTGCAGACCCTGAGCACTGGTTCGAGCTGGCGCCACCTGAAGATATCGCGCTCGGCTCACTCGATGCGCTGCTGATGCGCAAAGACCCACCTTTCGACGCTGATTATATCTATAGCACTTATATTCTCGAAGCGGCGGCAAAACAAGGCTGCCAGGTGGTTAACAACCCCACCAGCTTGCGTGACTGCAATGAGAAAATTTTTGCCACACACTTTCCCGAGTGCTGCCCTCCACTGCTTGTTAGCGCAAACATGAGCCGGCTTAAAAATTTCTACAAAGAACACGATGACGTTATTTTCAAACCGCTGGACGGTATGGGTGGCAGTGGGATTTTTCGCTGTCAGCGAAACGACCCCAATGTTAGCGCCATCCTTGAGACACTCACCGACCACGGT
>DATBNH010000585.1:0-4367 GCA_036554405.1 Cellvibrionaceae bacterium
GCAAAGCCCTGTGGTACCACATGATAAATTCGATCTTTTGCAGCATCGGTCCAATCCCCTGTCGTTTAGTCATAAGCCGGAGCGGACCATGTATGATTGTTGTTTGCAGCTCCAATACCACCGTTTTCCGAGGTATCAAAATAACCGTTGTAATCGGTAGCCAGATTCTTTTCGGTGGTCACAGCACTGACTAAAAAGCCAAATCGATCATTGTTCCATCCCACTAAAGCGCTAATAGTAGGATCAGCTTCATCGCTGATAGATCCCTGATCTATCTCCGCAGAACCGGCAAAGGTCCAACCTTCATCCAGATCAAAAGGCCGACGGGTTTTTAGATTGATGGTACCGGAGATCCCCAGAGAAGTGAGTGTAGCCAGTGGCGATTTATACACATCGGCGCCCGAGAACAACTGCGACGGCAGATCGCCAAAGTCGGCACCGGAGCTATCGATGGTGGTGGCGCTCAGAAAGCTTTCGCCGTTGAGTGTAGTATCCACATTACCCAGGCCGCGAATCTGCACCGGACCACCTTCACCAGCGGTACGCTCCACCTGAATACCGGGTATGCGCTGCAGGGAGTCAGATATGGTGACATCCGGCAGCTTGCCAATATCTTCAGCGGAAATAGCATCCACGACAGATGCTGCATCACGCTTGGTGTTAACCGCATTGAGTTGCGACGCATAAACCCCCGTCACCACAACTTCTTCCAGCATATCGCTGTCTTGCGCCTGAACATAGGCCGACGCCAACAGACATGACGATATACTGGATGCCAGTAGACTTCTTCTGAACATTGCTTTTGGGTTGGTTCCCATAACTGTCTCCTCACTTCATTGATGTTATTTTTTTGTAACAGACACACCGACTATGCATGGCTACACAGTGCGAAAAACAGCCCACCCAAGGGGTGAACTCCCCGCCCTAAAGTCAGCCTGTTTTGCTACCACACACTTGTAGGCAACAAAGTTTCACTTGGCCTGCCGAGACCTGCCGAGCGTATTGCCAATTACCAGATGCAGTTTTACCCTCTGCGGGACAACGTTGTCAATCACTATTGAAAACTTTTCCCGGGGCTATCTCAAAATCACCAAGCTTGGCGGCCCGAAAAATTCCTAACCCTATGATTTAAAAGATGATAAATTCATTTATACCGTATGGTCACAACAAAATCTTATTTTATTAAAAAAGACAACGTTGTTTTTGTCGTTGTGACTACAAGCAAGCCCGGTTTCCGCTTACCTACCCAGTACTGTGTTAATTTGCCTGCAGCTCTACCGAGTGACTCACCCTGCCCGCGCTTACGGCCCGCAGCAAAATCACCTCGGCTTCAAGCGCTATGGGTGCTTGATAGACCTGCCACTGCTTACCGTCCAGACTGTACTCCACACGCAACCCCGGATACTCGGTATTGACGTACAGCTTACCGTCCTGCAGCTTACCGCCCGGTGGCAGTAGATGATAATTCACCCCCGCCGCCGCCATTTTGGGCAGATCTTTAAGCGCCAGCGCATGGGCAAAGGTGGCAAAATCACGCATGCGCGCTGACTTATCAGGGTTATTGCCTTCCCAGTCGGCCCGGTGCCAGGCGCGCTCGGCCAGTGCCGGTATACGCGGATAGATCATCGCCTCCAACTGGCTGGGAGTGCGGATGGTTTCGGTCCACACCTGCCCTTGTATACCCAGAATGTTTTCCGGCGCTTTAAGCGGTGTTAACTCTCGCCCGAGCAACACCTCCAGGTCGTTAATCGGTTCGCCCTCACGGGTTTCGGAGGCATTGGCGTAAAGGTGATCGGGCATGTAGCCAAACACCTTGGCCACATCGGTGTAGCGAGCGGCCCAATAGTAGCCGCGCTCAGCCGGATGAGCCTCGTGCGGATGATCAAAATACAAATGTGTGGCGTGAGATAAAATCACCTGATAACCGCTATTGGCCAGTAGATAGGCACGATCGGCCACATTCCATTCCCAAATATTATCCCAGGCATTGGCCAGAACCCGGGGGTTATCAAACTCGCTGCGATTAAACGGGTTAGCCGCATCGTACATCAGCCCGTCTTCCCAGCCCGCCAAAGCCATGCCGCGCTGATTGGCCAAAGCCGCCACACGGCTGACAAAATAGGGTTTTAAATCGGCGGGCCCGGCGATGCCCTGTTGCTCACGAAACAAGGCGTCGCATACCGGCGACGCAGTCCACGACCCTGCTCCCACCTCGTCACCACCCATGTGAAAGGTACTGAGCTTGAGGCCCGCCTGGCGGTACATCTGTTGCAACTCATACATCACTTTATCGACAAAGGCGTAGGTAGACTCCAAACACACATTGATGGAATTGTCGGTATAGTTTTGTACCGTTATATACTCAGAGGTATCCGCCGGGTCGGCCAGCAGGTATTGTTGGGCCTCGGCAGGTTTTCCGGCGGCCAGCAATTGGGCATGGCGAGCATCCATAGCCTTAACTGCGGCGCGCGCGTGGCCGGGCATATCAATCTCGGGGATCACTTCAATATGACGCGCGGCGGCGTAGCGCAGTATCTCGATAAAATCTTCTACCGAGTAATAACCATTGCCCGAACCTTCCACAAAAGGGCCGGTGCCCAGCTGGGTTAACAGGCAGGTGGTTTCCTCAAGATCAAAACAGCGCTGAGCGCCAATATCCGTCAATTCTGGCAAGCCCGGAATTTCCAGACGCCAGCCTTCATCTTCGGTCAGGTGCAAGTGCAGTTTATTGAGTTTATAACGGCCCATCTGTTCAATTAACCGCAGGGTGACGGCTTTGCCATGGAAATTGCGACCCATATCATAATGCATGCCGCGCCAGCCTGCGCGAGGGCTATCGGTTATAGTCATTCGAGGCAAGCTGACCGCTGCCGACGCCTCTGCGGGCATCAGGCTTAGCAAGCTTTGCACACCGTAAAACACGCCGGCATTATCGCGGCCGTTAATCACGATATGATCGCCCTCAATGGTCAGCGTGTAACTCTCGGCCGTCTCTGGCAGATGCCGGTCTTCACTGTTTACTTGCAGTACAACCACTTTTTCTGGTGCGCCTTCATCAGCTGTGGTCGACACCACTGCCTCGCCGAGCATTGCCGTCAACCGCTCTTGTAAATAAGTCGCCTCGCCACTTAGCCGACCGGCATAGCGAATTTGCCATTGGGCATCCAGCTCGGCCGTACCGCGGCGAACCTGCACTGAAACGGGTTTGGGAATAATACGCGCCAGCGCTTCAGATCGCGTCACTTCCACGGCATTGACCGGGGCATAACGCTGATAGCGAGACTCGGGGGTGGGTATATCATAGCGGTCAGCGGCGTTGCGTTTTTGCTGCTCTACCCGATCAAAAGGCGCCACAAAGCGGGCTAAATCCTCAGTGTCGGTATTGGCAAACACATGGGGCTGTCCGCCAGCAGCGGTGATAAAAGCGCGCGGCATAAAATCAGTAAAACTCGACATATTGCCGTGGGGTTGGTAGCTCACCGACAAGACCTCACCCACGGGCAAACCCTTAAAATCAGTCGTGGGTGCCAACTGGTGCAAATCGCCCTGCACATGAGATAGCGTTAAGCCCTGGTCGCCAGTGGTGTCGATGCGGCGTACCGAGTGAAAGTAAATACGCCATGCACCGGCGCCGGGGGCAAGGGCCACCGCAGATTGGTTATTCAATAACAGGCGCACCTGGGGCCCGCTTGGTGCGGTATTGTCGATCACCTCAAAGCCAAACTCGGCTTTTTCAGCAAAATCCTTGAGCTCGGCAGGTGTCAGCGCCTGGACGGTAAAAGACACACTCAGCAGCGCCGTAAAAACGGCAATTATCAATTTCATTATCAGCTCCTGTAGTTGCCGACAGGGAATCGGCCTATAGCTGGGCGATACCATAACCAATTGTGACAACGTTGTCTAGAATAACTGCAAATACCCCAAACACCCCCGGTTTAGTCACGCCATCACCGGAGTAGGTGGCCGCAATTTAAGCGGAGATAGTTTTATCGATAAGCAATGGGGACAAAGAGAAAGTTATGCCGCCTATAGGCTACAAGGGCCAAGGCCGAGCCGGGAACAAAGGCCGGTAGCTGGAAGAGTAGTTGTAAAGCACCGCCGCTGAATTTAGCGCCCTGCCCCGCTTGCGGGGGGCAGGGGTGGGGCCTTCAGGTTGGCACAATGCCTATACAAAGCGCCACACCCTCAACATGGGCAGGCCACTCGCGATGGTGTTAAATTTTCATATCGCCAAAGAAGTTTTTCATGCCCTCAAACCAGTTTTTTTGCCGTGGCGAGTTTTTGCCGCTGCCCATGGTTTCGGCAAATTGTTTGAGTAAGTCTTTTTGTTTATTGCTTAACCCCACCGGCGTTTCAACCACCACACG
>DATBNH010000613.1:0-1857 GCA_036554405.1 Cellvibrionaceae bacterium
GCCTTAACGTGTCTGTGGCCACTGGCATCTGTCTGTTCGAGGCGGTCCGACAGCGGCACTAATCCGTGACCACCCAGAAACAGTTGCCTGGTGCGAGCGTGGCAAATCCGTCATCTGCGTACCCAAGATGTAGTTATGTAAGAATGACTACACGCCTACATCTTGTGCCACACAGCTGACGATTTTTTCGAACTCTTGTTGCGCTCCTGTTTCTGGACGGGCACTAATTTGTTACTATTGCGCCCAATTAAGCCTGTGAGGCAACTTCCATGCATTGTCCCTTCTGTGGTGCCGATGAAACCAAGGTGATTGATTCGCGGCTGGTGGCCGAGGGCGATCAGGTGCGTCGTCGCCGCGAGTGCCTGTCGTGTCATGAGCGTTTTACCACCTATGAGATTGCCGAGTTGGTGATGCCGCGCATTATCAAGCAGGATGGCACCCGCGAGCCGTTTGATGAAAACAAACTGCGTGCGGGCTTGCAGCGAGCCTTGGAAAAACGCCCGGTGTCGGTGGAGGCCATTGAAAACGGCATCAATGCCATCAAGCATTTTTTACAGGCCACCGGCGAACGCGAGGTGGCCTCACGCATACTGGGCGAGAAAGTCATGAATGAACTGCGCGAGCTGGACGAAGTGGCCTATGTACGCTTTGCCTCGGTGTACCGCAGCTTTAAAGACTTGCAAGAATTTCGTCAGGAAATCGATCGGCTGGAAAATTACCCTACCGAAACCACCCATAAAGACTGACCGTTCACACTCACAGCTATGGCAGCAATTACCCCAATAGATCGCAGCTTTATGGCTTTGGCTTTAGCCTTGGCCAGACGCGGCCTGACCACCACCACGCCCAACCCGCGAGTGGGCTGCGTGCTGGTGCGCGAAGGTCAGGTGATCGGTCGTGGCTGGCATCAGCGTGCGGGCGAAGCACATGCCGAGATCAACGCTTTAAATGATGCGGTAGCGAACAGGGGAGGCGATAGCACCGATAGCGAGGCGCATCGTGCCGCGTGTGCCGGCGCCACCTGTTATGTCACCCTGGAGCCCTGTGCCCACACCGGCAAAACCGGCCCCTGCGCCGAAGCCTTAATAGCCGCCGGGGTTAGCCGGGTGGTCTACGGTATGGAAGATCCCAATCCGGCGGTTTTTGGCGGGGGTTTTGCCTTGCTGCGCGAAGCTGGTATCGAGGTGGCAGGCCCGGTAGCCGAGAATGATGCAGAGGCGTTAAACCCCGGTTTTATCAAACGTATGCTCACCGGCCGGCCACGGGTAACCTGTAAGCTGGCCATGAGCCTGGATGGGCGTACCGGTATGGCCAGTGGCGAGAGCCAGTGGATTACCGGGCGCCGGGCGCGGGAGGATGTACAGCGTCTGCGTGCCGCCAGCTGCGCGATTATTTCCGGTATCGATACGGTACTGAACGATAATGCCCTGCTCAATGTGCGCGCCGAAGACTGGCTCGAAGCGCCCGAAGGCCCAATTCGCCAGCCGCTCAGGGTGATTTTGGACTCCCAATTGCGGCTGCCCAACACGGCCCGTTTGTTTGAGAGCGAGTCACCAGTATGGCTGGTGCACGCCGGGGCAGAGGTGAGCCAAAGCTACCCGGCATTTGTTCAATTGCAGACATTGCCCAATAATAGCGGCCGTATTGACTTGCCGACTCTGCTGGATAAGCTGGGTGCCTGCGGCTGTAACGATGTATTAGTAGAGGCGGGCGCCACCCTGGCGGGCAGCTTTTTGCGCCAGGGGTTGTTGGATGAAATTGTTATTTATATGTCGCCCAAACTTTTGGGCAGTCAGGCCCGGCCCTTGTTTGAACTGCCCATAGAGCGCATGGCGGGGCAGTTGCCTCTTAAAATTC
>DATBNH010000679.1:0-8140 GCA_036554405.1 Cellvibrionaceae bacterium
TTGGCGTCAGGTTCAACTATTGGTGGCGGCTCTCTCTGCAATCCTGCTTCGAAATTCTTCTTCTGCCACCTATTAGTAGAGATACACCGCACCACTATTACTATCATCCCCTCGCGCGCCCACGGCCAAGGTATTACCTTCTGCCGCGAGCGCTACGCTGGTACCGAATTGGTCATTGGCTTGGGTGTTGGCGGCTTTTATGTAAGCTTGCTGACTCCATTCGCCGCCGTTGCGGGCAAATAGGTACACGGCGCCGCTATTGCTGGCTGATGTATCGGCTTCTTCGCCATTAATGCCGGTAGCATTGCTGTTTTCATTGATTGCGCCCACGGCCAGGGCGTTGCCATCATTTGTGAGTGTAACGCTGTGGCCGAAGTGGTGATCGGCGCCGACGTTGGAGGCCTTAACTGTGGCCTGCTGGCTCCAGTCGGTTTCGCTGCGACTGAATAAATACACGGCGCCGCTGTTGCTCGCGATGCTATCTTCATTAATTGCGCCCACCGCCAGGGTATTACCATCGGCGGAGAGGGCAAGGCTGTGGCCGAAGTTGTCGCCCGCTGTGGTTTCGGCCGCTTGAATAACCGCTTGTTCGCTCCATTCATTGTCGCTGTGGCTGTGGCTGAATATATAGGCCGCACCGCCGTTGCCTGCGTTTAGGGCACCAACCGCCAAGGTGGTGCCATCGGCGGCGAGGGCGAGGCTGTGGCCGAAGTTATCACCGTTGGCCGCATCGGTCGCTTTAACTATGGCTTCTTCGCTCCAGTCGATTTCGTTGCGGCTAGATAGATACACGGCGCCGCTGTTGTTGGCGCTGCTGTTTTCATTAACGGCACTCACAGCCAGGGTGTTGCCGTCTGCGGTGAGTGCGACGCTGTAGCCGAACTCATCACCCGCTGCGGTGTTAGACGCCTTAACGTAGGCCTGCTGGCCCCAGTCGGTATCGTTGCGGGTAAATACATACACCGCGCCGCTATTGATGGCGGCATTGTTGTTGCCATTGCCATTAATGCCACTGGCACTGCCGTCTTCCAGCCGCGCGCCTACCGCCAGTGTGTTGCCGTTGGCGGCGAGTGCCAGGCTGTAGCCGAATTGGTCAAACCCCCCAGCGTTGTCAGCTTTAATATAGGCCTGTTGGCTCCAGGCGCCAGCGCTGGAGCTGAACACATACACCGCGCCGGTATTGAGAGCATCATTGTTGGCCGCGTCGCCATTGATGCCGGTGGTGTTGCTGTCTTCCAAATAGGCGCCCACGGCCAGGGTGTTGCCATCGGCGGCGAGGGCGACACTGTAACCAAAGCTATCATCGGCCTCAGTGTTGGCGGCCTTAATATAGCCTGCGGCTTCGGCCAGTGTGCCACTGACAAATACCGCAGCAGATTCGGTACAGCCACTGCTATTACAGGCCTCGAGCAGATAACTGGCATTGATGCGCGCGGGCAGAAGCACCTTGTGGTCATAATGGATAATGTCGGCCGCAATGGTTGCCACCTCGGTGTAGCCAGAGCTGCCATCGGCATTTTCCAGCAGGCGGTATTCGGTTTCGCTATGTACATCTGCCCAGCTGAAAGCGAAGGTTTTAATACTTTGCGGCGTCAACGACAAAGACGGCTCGGGTGGCGGCAGTAAATTAAAACTGGCGATAACTGTGCAGTCGGTGGTAATGGCATCGGTGGTGTAAGTGTCGCCGTTCAATGTTCCGCCACAGGTGCCGGTAACGTCTGCAATGCCATAGCCGGTGTCCGGGGTAAGGGTGAAGCTGGTGGTAGAGCCGTGATTAATGCTTTGCGGGCCGCTTGGAGCAATGTTGCCATTGGCCTCGGCAGAGGCGGTAACGCTGTAATTATTAAGGGTAAAACTGGCCACTACGGTGCAATCGGCGGTAATGGCATGGGTGGTGTAGGTGCTACCATTTAAGGTACCACCGCAGCTGCCGCCCACACTGCCGATGTGGTAGCTGGGGTCAGGGGTCACAATAAAGCTGGCGGTTGAGCCTTGATTAATGGTCCAGGCCGTCCACAATTGCTGCTCTGAGGCCGGGCCAATACTGCCATTTGGCCCTGCTGAGGGGGTAATAGTGAAAATAGACAGGCCGGGCGTGCCTACATCCTGGTTATCGCTACTGCCGCCACAAGCGCTTAACCCCAGCAAGCCGGCCATCACTAAGCCAGTACGTATCCAGCGTTTACCTTGAAATGTCATGGCCGAGCCTTTTGGTTGGTGAAAATTAATAGCGAGTAACGGGGTATTCACTTAGCAAGTACAAATCTGGCTATAAAAACACGCCTATGGGTAACAGTGTGGAGAATAAACCGACGTGCCAAGCGCTGTAAATGACGAGAACCGGCACAGCCCTCTTGTTATAAAACAAAAGCGGCCTTACCTCAATGGATTTTATTGCCGTGATGAGCGGCGTACCCTCGCGAACCGGGTAGGTAAGTGGTTATTTAGCACCACAGGGCTCTGGCCCGCCCGGCTATAAACTCTTTTTAGCCACAACAAAAACCGAGTCTTTCCCCGGCTGCCATTGTCGGTCGATACTGAAACCGGCATTGCTCAGCTTGGTAAAAAGCTCTTGCTTACCAAGGTGTTTTACATAGGGGGCTAAACCCAGGCGCTGCATTAGTGGAATCAATAGTCGAACTATAAAATTGAGTTCATCAAGCAGTGCGGTGCTGGAGACGAAAATCCCCCCGGGCTTTAACAGTTGGTGCACTTTTAACAGCGCGTCATCCACGTCTTCGAGTAAATGCAATATATTGAGGCCCAAAATAGCATCAAAACTTGCTGCTGACAGTTCGAGGTTATTCAGGGTGCCTTGTTGAAAGCTGATATTTTCAATGCCCGCATCCCGCGCTTTTTGCTGGGCAATAGCGAGCATATTGCCCGATATGTCGGTGGCGACAATGTGCTGAACATAAGGCGCATGAATAAGCGCGGTGCTACCGGTGCCGCAACCGAATTCCATCACAGACCAGTTTGGCTGCAAGTATTCTTGCGTAATGGCCAGCTTCTTTTGATAAGCTTCCTGATTTCGAATCCTGCTTTTGGCGTAACGAGGCGCGCTTTTGTCCCAAAAAGTTTCTGAATCTTTCATTGATCTCATCCATTTTTAATAAGGGAACCTCTGAACAAGCTACTCTTCTAAAATTTCTTCACGCTCGCGCTGATACTCGTCATAGGATTTATTATTGCGCTCCAGACATTGCTGGTACTGTCCCGGAGGCTCTTTAAGGCAATCATTGCGCTGACTGATGAGTGTGCCGTCATAAATCGTCCTGTTGCTGCAAGCAGCGGCACCTAGTAGGGGTATCAGCACCAGCAGTATACGCAATTTACTGTTCAATTTGGCAGCCTCCATTTTTCTCAAAATAACGCACTACTAGCAGCATGGCATTGCGCGTAGCGTAGCCTTCGCCATGGGTTTGCATATAGCGAATAATGGCCGACACGTCGAATATCTCTTTGGGCTCACGGCAATATAACTTGTCGAGATAATCGGTGTTTTCGTCCAGTGTTGCCAGTAGATCCAAAGCGCCGCCGATATAGGCTTGAGCAAAGGGGTGATCGCTGCATTCACCGGGGATGGAATCGCAGATTTTAGTAAACTGCTCCACCGTGAGTGCGTAGGTGCTGGGTGGGTATAGAAATGCCCACCCTAGAGCGGCTATCGCTAACAAGCGGCTGTACATTAAAGATTCCCCCTTGACTAAATTATCGTAAAACGATAATTTATAGCCATATTACAATCATGTCAAGTGAGGCTAAGCATGACTCGACTCTTTTCCCTGCTAATCGCCAAGGGCTGCCTGGCGATTTTTGTACTGGTTGCGGCGGCAGCCCTGTATTTTCTTATAGACATCAATGCCTTCGCCGATTTGGCCATACGCACGTTAAGCCTGCCGATACAATGGCATAGCGTCACCCCGGGGCAATGGTATGGCTTGTGGTTGTTAACCCTGTGTTACCTGGCCATTGGCTTGGGCGGCCTCTATTTCCTTCGGCGCGCATTCGCCCATTTCGCCAAGGGCGAGTTGTTTAACCAGGCCAATAGTCGGGATCTACGGCTCTTTTCTATTTTCTTATTTGCCCAGGCGCTTGCCAAACCCTTGCACTTGGCGCTGGCCAGTATGTTGTTATCGTTCAACCATCCCCCCGGGCAAAAAATGCTCTCTATTACCTTGGGTACTGGCGAGGTTAAGGTGATCGCCTTGGCCATGATTCTGTGGGTAATGAGTGACTTGCTCGTTAAGGCGAGTTTGCTCGAACAAGAAAACAAGCAATTTATTTAAGGGGCGGCCATGCCTATTGTTGTTAATCTGGATGTCATGCTGGCCAAACGAAAAATTCGTGGCAAAGAGCTGGCAGCTGCCGTCGGAATTACCGAGCAAAATCTGTCGCTACTGCGTACCGGCAAAGTTAAAGGGGTACGCTTTGCTACGCTAGAACAAATTTGTCAGGTGTTGCAGTGCCAGCCGGGGGATATTCTTGAGTATGTTGCGGATGATATGGGCGTGGACGATTAGCGAAAATACCAACGGCGTTGATTCGCATGATCGAGATGTTCTTTATATCTTTCGTGCCAAACTGGTTGCAGTAAGTGATCATGCGAGAAGGCAGAAGCTTAATTGAGGGTCAATATAAGGCGCTGCCAGCCCCTCGCTGTAATGCACCTTGCCCGCGCGGGTGATAATGGTGGCATCGGACCCGGTAGTTGGTTAATCATTGCCAAAATTGTGGGCCCCTGTATCCGTCGGGAGGCCCTGACGATGCCAAGGCGGAAGAGGGGTCGGAGCTGACCGAATTGGCACTTTAAGGCGACGCGGAAGGTAAAGCGGATAAAAGAGCACGGAGACGAGAAGGACAGGTGCGAGCCAAAGCGTTAGGGCGTACAATAACTCATAGTCGTGAACCATTAGGTGAAACTATGCGTGAAGTTCCCAAATCCACCTTGCCCGATGAGGCCCTGGACAAAGCCAAATGCCGCGAAGCGGTGGAGGCGGCGCTAGCCCGGCCGGAACCCCAAAAGGCCTTCGACCGGCATACTTGGCTGGCCCGCACCAAAGAGCAACTCAAGCGTCACGCTTCTACCGGTCACTGAGTGAATACCGCCTCAGCGATGAAGCAGAACACGACGTGGCGGAGATGTACCGCCGCGGCTTCTGGCAGTTCGGCGAGCCGCAGGCGGACAAGTTCTTCCACCAACTGTTCGACAGCCTTGAGCTGTTAGCGTCTTTCCCTGAATCTGGACGTGCCGCCAAAGACATCTATCCCGATCTGCGCCGTATCGAGTTCAACCCCTACGTAATTTTCTATCTGCCTCGAGACTACGGCGTGTATGTGCTGCGGCTTCTCAAGCAGAGCCAGATCGTGAAAGCGGAGTACATTGCCCAGGGCCTCAAGAGCCGCCGAGAAGACGACTGATGCGCACGGATGTCGTAGCTCCCAAGTAGGTAGCGTGCTGCCATACTGCAAACCGTCCATCCTTGGGTATAAAAGCCCCCACTACTCCGGCGGCGCCAAACCTTCACTGTAATGCACCTTGCCCGCGCGGGTGATGATGATGGCATCGAAACCTGGCAGTTGATTGATAAGCCCCAGGCCTTTTTCTACCCCCAGCACAAACACGGTGGTACTCAGGGCATCGGTATCGAAGGTGTTGGGGCCGAGGACGGAGACGCTGGCAATGTCGCCGGCGCTTTTGCCGGTGCGCGGGTTAATGATGTGGTGAACCCAATCGCCGGCCTCGTTAATAAAGTAGCGCTCGTAATCGCCCGAGGTAGAGAGAGCGATGTTCTCTAACGGCAAGCTAATGGCCACCCCCTCGCCGCCGCGCGGTTGTTTAATGCCCACCACCCAGGGGCGTCCGCGCCTGTCACCCAGTAAACGGCTGTCGCCACCGGCGCTTACGCTGGCGTGTTGCACACCGGCCTTTTGCAGCACATCAATAGCCCGATCTACCGCATAACCCTTGGCGATACCACCCAAATCTATATACACCGCCGGGTGTTGGTAGCGCACCTGCGTGTCTTGCAGTTGCACATGGCGATAATCAATAGCAGGCAATAGTTCTTGCTGTTGTGCTTCGGTAGGCGTGGTGCCCTCGCGGTAATCGTAAAAGCGTGCGAGCGAGGCGTAGGTAATATCGAAAGCGCCCTCACTCAGGTGGCCGTAGTAGAGAGATTTATCCAGCAGCGCTGCCATCTCTTCACTTACGGTTACGGTTTCGCCCGCAGCGGCCTTGCGGTTTAGCACTGATAAATCGCTGGCCTCTTTATAGGGGCTGTAGGTATGGTCTATTCGCCGCATCTCGGCCATTACATTACTTATAAGCTGCTCGGCTTTTTCGGGCTGCGCATGCCACAGAGTTACGCTAATGCGCGTGCCCATAATATTGGCCTCGCCGCTGTGCCATTCGGCCAGCAGCGGGGCGGTTAACATCAGCAAACAGGCCGTGGCCAAAACCCGGGTTATCATGGCAGCCTCTTACTCGGCCTTAAGTGCCGGTATCCCCTTGGGGAAATGCAGCTTAACCACATAGGCCATTTCCTCCGGGTGTTCGGCGGGCAAGTTAAGGTGCAGGCCCTGGTTATCTTGCTGATACTCCAGCGCCAGGGGCGCGGCATCGGTTAATAGCTCAGCGCTGGCTAGAGCTTCTACATTAAAACGATCAGCTGTCAGGGTGCGAATACTCAATTGCTCGCCGGGCCAGCCCAGCACTATGGCATAAAGGCTGGTTTTGTCTTTGCTGCGGGTAAAGCGAATATCTTCGGGCGTACCCTGGGTAGGCCGAGCAAAGCTTGCGCCCTCGGCATGGTGATGGCCGCTGCCCATTTGCGTGGGGCCTTCGCCGTAGACTTCCCAGGCGCGAGTGGCATACACCGCTTCGCCAAAACGGCCGAGCCAGTCGCCCATGGCCAGCAGAATATCTTGTTGCGCTTGGGGAATAGTGCCGTCAATTAACGGCGAGATATTCAGCAGCAAATTGCCGTTTTTACTGATGCGATCAAAAAAGCTGTGCAAAACCTGAATGGCCGGGTAATAGCTAATGCCCTCGGTATAGCTCCAGCTGGTTTCGCTTAAGGCATCGTCGGTTAGCCAGTAATCCTCGGTTAATTCTTTGGGGCCGCCGCGCTCGTAATCCAGCACCGCCAGCTTGGGGTTGAGTGCATCTTTGTAGGTGGCAACCACTTCTTTATTTAAACCGGCCGCATGGTTGTAGTAATAGGCCAAAAATTCCAGCAGCACCGGTTCGCTGAGCTCGGTCAGGTTAAAGTCTTGCCAGATAATATCCGGCTGAAATTTGTTGATAATCTCTTTATGTTTTTCCAGCCACACCGCTTCGTTTTTCTCCTTGCCCATTTGCCCGTAGAGCATTTGCAACTCGGGGTCTTGTTGCTGCGGCGCGTTTTCAAAAAAGCCGGTGATATTGTAGGCGTGGTGCATAGATAAAATCAGCTTCATATCCCGGGCGCGAATGGCTTCGGCCAGGGCTGCTACTAAATCGGTTTGCGGGCCGTGGTTTACGGCGTTCCAGGGGTTGATGTCACTGTCCCACATGGAAAAACCATCGTGATGCTCGGCCACCGGGCCGGCAAAACGGGCACCCGATTGAGCAAATAGCTCGGCCCACGCATCCGGGTCAAACTTGCCGCCCTCGCTTTTAAGGCGGGGGGCAAACTGCACAAAGTTACCGTTTTTATCTTCGGCCCCGGTTATAAAGTAGTGGTAGGGCCAGTCATCCGGGTGGCCGTAGGTTTCCACATGGTGCTCGTACTCGGGCCTGTCGTCTTGATACATATTGCGCGGGTACCACTCGCTGTAAAAGGCCGGGGTCGCATAAACGCCCCAGTGGAAGTAAATGCCAAACTTGGCATCCTTAAACCACTCCGGCGCCGGGTTAACTTGCTCTAACGACTCAACATTGGCGGTAAATTGCGCCTGTTCTTCTTCCGGCGCGGTGCTGGGTTTGTCGCAGGCGGTCAGGGCGAGGCTGGAGGTTAACAGTGCAATCAGGGCGGTGGTTTTCATGGTGCTCACTTATCTGTATTTATATTTTGATGTGGACGAATTCTAACTCCCTTTAATAGCTCCCTCCCCCGCTTGCGGGGGAGGGAGCTGAATGCTTCACGCCACAACAGGC
>DATBNH010000019.1:0-2256 GCA_036554405.1 Cellvibrionaceae bacterium
GCCGCGCACGGTATTGGCGGCGACATCATCGCCTACCAGTGGACGCAGCGCATCCAGTACCTTTAGCTTTTCCGTGCGGATACTGTCGGCATTGAGTTTACTCGGTGGCTCCATGGCCACCAGGCATAACAACTGCATCAAATGGTTTTGCACCATATCACGCAGAGCGCCAGCATCATCGTAAAAACTGGCACGACCTTCAAGGCCGACTGTTTCAGAAATACTGATTTCAACATGGTCAATGGATTTAGAATCCCAAAGATGCTCGAAAATACAATTCGTAAAACGCAATGCCAAGAGGTTTTGTACGGTTTCTTTACCCAGATAGTGGTCTATGCGGAAAATGGCATTCTCTTCAAAGTACTGGGCAATCTCAGCGTTAATAGCCTCGGCCGATTTGCCGTCGTAGCCTAAAGGCTTTTCCACTACTACCCGAGCGGTGGGCGTAATCAAGCCAGACTCGGAAATATTTTTACAACAGGCGGAAAACACTGCAGGCGGCGTGGCCATGTAAAAAATACGTTCTTCATTACCGCTGTTTAAGGTTTCTGCTAAAGAGGCCCAGTGCTCGTCCAGCTCGGTAATATTGATAAATACGCCATGCAAACATTGCTCAAACTCATTCCAGGTGGCATTATCAATTTCGTCATCGCGCAGATAGCTGTAGGCGGCTTCGCGCACTATGGCATGGTAATTTTCTACCAGTTCGGTTTTTCTCACAGTGCCGAAAATACGTGACCCCTTGGGCATTTGCCCTTCACGGTAAGCGCGATACCACGCGGGAATTAACTTGCGCAATGCCAGATCGCCCGCGCCCCCAAAAATTATAAAATCAAAAGGTTTTTGCATTGATCAATTCCACCCGTAAAATATTTTTGTGCTGCATTACGCCAATGTAGTTACCAGCTAAATACTGTAGCGCCCTTTTCAGCCTCACCGACGGTAGCGCGCAATGGCGCAAATAACTCTCGTCCCATGCCCTGGTGACTGATGCTAAGATCGGCCACTGCATGCTCGCGCTCAGCCAGCTCTTTTTCATCCACACACAAATTGAGCAGGCCGGCATCGGCATCCAACTCAATCACATCGCCTTCGCGAACCAAGGCAATAGGGCCTTTATCCAGCGCCTCTGGTGTTAAGTGAATAGCGGCGGGAATCTTACCCGAGGCGCCAGACATACGGCCATCGGTTACCAGTGCCACTTTAAAGCCACGGTCCTGCAACACACCTAGCGCAGGTGTCAGCTTGTGCAACTCGGGCATACCATTGGCCTTAGGGCCCTGAAAACGTACTACCGCAATAAAATCTTTTTCCAGCTCGCCATTTTTAAACGCCGCTTGCATAGCTTCTTGTGTGTGAAAAATAATTGCCGGCGCTTTTACTTTGCGATGATCGGGTTTAACCGCTGAGACTTTAATAACGCAGCGACCCAGATTGCCTTTCAATAATTTCATGCCGCCTTCGGGACTGAAAGGGCTACTTGCCGGACGCAGAACATTATCGTCCAGGCTCTCTTTAGCCGCGGGGCGCCACACCAGCTTGCCATCATCCAAAAAGGGCTCTTGAGCATAGGGGGCGAGGCCGCCCTCACCCATCACAGTTTTTACATCGCTGTGCAGTAAACCGTTGGCGCATAACTCGCGCATTAAATACCCCATACCACCAACAGCCTGAAAGCGATTGATATCGGCAAGACCATTGGGGTAGATACGGCACATTAACGGAATAATATCCGACAGATCGGACAAGTCCTGCCAATTCACTTGCACACCGGCAGCGCGTGCCATAGCCATAATATGAATTGCATGATTGGTTGAGCCACCGGTTGCCAGTAGACCGACCATGCCGTTGACAATAACCTTTTCGTCAACAATCTCAGCCATGGGCGTGTAGGTGCCGTAGCTGGTAATAGCGGCAAGCTGTTTGACCGCCGCTTCGGTTAATGCATCGCGCAGCTGCGTACCCGGATTGACAAAGGAGCTGCCGGGCAGATGCAAGCCCATAATTTCCATCAACATTTGATTACTGTTGGCGGTACCGTAAAAAGTGCAGGTACCGGGGCTATGATAGGAGGCGCTTTCAGCCTCGAGTAATTCTTTACGGCCCACTTTGCCCTCGGCAAAGAGCTGGCGCACACGCACTTTTTCAGCGTTGGGTAAGCCCGGGGTCATTGGGCCGGCGGGAATAAAAATCACCGGCAACTGACCAAAGGACAAGGCGCCCATGAACAAGCCAGGAACAATCTTATCGCACACA
>DATBNH010000022.1:0-9235 GCA_036554405.1 Cellvibrionaceae bacterium
GGCCACGCCCGGGCGCTTTTATCCTTAACCGCCGATGAGCAGCGCGAGCTAGCTCGGCAAATAGTGGCTCGTGGCTTAACAGTGCGTCAAACCGAAGCCATGGTACGCAAGTTCCAGGAGGATAAAAACAGAGGGCCTGTAGCCACAGAACCCGGCCCTTCAGCGGATATCAAAAGGTTGCAGAACGATCTTTCGGACACCTTAGGTGCTGGCGTGCAAATTCAGCACAACGCTAAAGGCAAAGGCAAGCTGGTAATCAGTTATAACAACCTCGATGAACTGGATGGCATTCTCGCGCATATAAAATAGCCTGGATAAATTGGTCATACCGAAAAGCGGGTTTTAATGGGGTTTTGCAGCCATTGACCCTGAAAAAGGGCTTTTTCGCTACAAGCTGAGCGAAAGTTCCCTCATTCAGTTGAAAGCCCGAGCGTAAACCCCCTATAATGCGGCGGCTTTGATCGAGGCCCAGTCTTTCGTTCTTCTGACGAGATGAAAAACTACACAGGATGCGATAGCACAAGGTAGCGTGCGTGGTACCGGGGGCGCATAACCATGGGTTTGATAAAACCTTTTGCAGGTAAACCCACAGCCCGCCCCGCTCTTTGGCGCTTGAGTGCGTTGCAGAGTCTGATTTGGTTGCTGGCAGTAGTGTTGTGCGCTTTGTTGGCACCGATTTATATCACCAGCATTGTTTGGGCAGGGTTGATCAGCATAGGCGCAGAGGCTTTCTGGATCTGGCGCAGTCTTAAAGGGTTTGGAGACAGTCAAAGCACGCGCTTTTTGGTAAGTGCTTTGGGCGGCCTTTTAGGCAAGTGGATAATTATATGGGTCGGGCTGGTGCTGTTATGGCGCAATCAACCCGATCTTTCTGTTGGGGTTATGGTGGTTACGGTCTTTGTGCTGAACACACTGGCAGCATTGACTGCGCCCATGTTTATTTCACAACCGCGCTAGGCGCGGACAACAGGTACTTTAAACTCATGGCAGCAGGTCAATACGACAACGCGGGCGAATATATTGCCCACCACCTGGTGAATCTTACCTACGGACGCCTACCTGAGGGAGCGCAACTTTGCTACGGCGGTGTTGCTGAAACCACGCAGTGGACCTTTGCTGGGTGTGCCGCTGAAGCTCAGGCCATGGGCTTTATGGCGTTTCATGTGGATAGCCTGGCCTGGTCTTTTGGGCTGGGTGCGCTGGTGATGTTTATTTTCTTTATGGCTGCTCGTAAAGCCTCTGTTGATGTTCCGGGTCGATTTCAGGGCTTTATAGAAATGGTGGTGGAGTTTGTCGGTGACACCACCAAAGAAGTTTTCCATGGCCGTACTGGCCCTATTGCTCCTATCGCGCTGACGGTTTTCATCTGGGTGTTTATGATGAACCTGATGAAATTGGTTCCGGTTGATTTAATTCCCTACCCAATGGAATTAGCGGGTGTGAACTATCAAAAAGTTGCCGCCACTACAGACCCTAATATCACTTTGGGTATGGCAACTTTTGTACTGTTATTAATAATTGGCTTTTCCATTAAAGTTAAAGGGTTTGGATATCTTAAAGAATTAACATTTACGCCTTTTAACACGCCGCTTTTAATTCCAGTAAACCTGACATTGGAATTGATCGGCCTCTTGGCTAAGCCTATCAGTCTCGGTTTGCGTTTGTTTGGTAATATGTTTGCCGGGGAAGTGGTATTTTTATTGATTGCTACGCTGTTTGGCGCAGGTATTGTATTTATGCCTGTGGCTGCTGTGCTGCAATTAGTCTGGGCTATTTTCCATATTTTGGTGATTGTGTTGCAGGCCTATATTTTTATGGTGCTGACTATAGTGTATCTGTCTATGGCACATGAAGATCACCATTGATCTTTTGACAGACGTTTCTTATTGAAGCGTCTGGAGTAAGTGTTTGTAAGATCTTTAACCTTCAACTTGAATTGACGTAAGTCTAGGAGAAATAACAATGCTGATTTATATCGCCGTAGGTATCATTCTGGCTGGTGCTGCTCTGGGTGCTGCTCTGGGTATGTCTAATCTGGGTAGCAAGCTGCTGGAAACCAGTGCTCGTCAGCCAGAGTTGGCGCCTACCCTTCAAACCAAGTTCTTCATTGTTGCCGGTCTGGTAGAAGCGGTTCCAATTATTGCTGTTGGTATCTCACTGGTATTGATTTTCGTAACGGCTCCCGGTCTGGTTTAAGTTGAAAATCGGTATTCTTTGCGTACACCAATACAAGACGAGGTAAAGTCGTGAATTTCAATTTAACCTTTATAGGGCAGATTATCGCCTTTGCCATCTTTGTCTGGTTTTGCGCCAAGTTTGTCTGGCCGCCATTAATTGCAGCCATTGATGCCCGCCAAAAGAAAATTCTTGAAGGCCTGAGCATGGCAGATCGCGCAGGCAAGGATTTGGAGTTGGCCCAGGCGCGCGCAATGGAAACCATGCGCGAAGCCAAGGTGGAGGCGGCAGGCATTATTGAGCAGGCCAATAAACGTGGCGCTCGGTTAATTGATGAAGCCAAAGAGCAGGCGCGTGTGGAAGCTGAGCGTATCAGGTTGGCCGCACAGGCAGAGATTAACCAGGAATTTGATCGAACCAAAGAAAAGCTGCGTGGCCAATTAGCCACTCTGGTTTTGCTGGGTACTGAGAAGGTTCTGGAAAGCTCTGTCAATGAATCGACCCATAAATCGATGATCGATCAACTGGCCGAAAGTCTTTAAGCGAGGTGCCCTGTGGCAGAACCTTTAACATTTGCCAGACCCTATGCCAGAGCAGCCTTTCAGTTTGCTCTTGAAGCTGGCGATCTGGATGCTTGGGCTGAGCAGTTGACGGTGTTGTCGGCGTGCAGTCAGGATGCCACTTTGAAAAAAGTGATTGGCTCGCCGGCTTATACCGGTGACCAGCAAGCAGAAATTCTGGTTGGTGTTGTCGGCGAAGGCCTGACAACGGCAATGCGGAATTTTTTGCAGCTATTGGCAAAAAACAAGCGCCTGTCGTTGCTTGCGCATATTGCACGGATGTTTCATGACTTAAAAACACAGCATGAAAATGCCGTGGATGTGCAGTTAACCACTGCCATGGAGCTCGATAGCGCCACAGAGAAAAAATTAATTAATGCCCTGACCCAGAAATTGTCGCGCAAGGTTACGGTTAAGACACAAGTCGATCAACGTCTGCTGGCGGGCGTTGTAATCAAAGCAGGCGACCTGGTGATCGACGCATCTATGCGCGGTCGGTTAGAGCAACTCGCCAAAGCAATCAATTCGTAGGATTGAGGAACAAAGCATGCAGCAGCTGAATCCATCCGAGATTAGCGAAATAATTAAACAGCGCATCGAAAAGCTTGATGTGTCTGCCGAAGCCCGTAATGAAGGCACAGTGGTGTCTGTATCTGACGGTATTGTACGTATTCACGGCTTAATGGACGTGATGTACGGCGAGATGATCGAGTTTGACGGTGGCGTGTATGGTATGGCGCTGAACCTCGAGCGAGATTCTGTAGGTGCGGTAATTTTGGGCGATTATCTGGGTGTTGCTGAAGGGCAAACCTGTAAATGTACTGGCCGCATTCTCGAGGTGCCAGTTGGCCCCGAGCTGGAAGGTCGCGTTATTGATGCGCTAGGTAACCCCATTGATGGTAAAGGCCCGATTAACGCCAAGCAGACCGATCCCATTGAAAAAGTGGCGCCCGGTGTTATCTGGCGTAAGTCGGTAGACCAGCCTGTGCAGATAGGTCTTAAAGCCGTAGATGCCATGGTGCCGATCGGTCGCGGTCAGCGCGAGCTGATTATTGGTGATCGCCAGATTGGTAAAACGGCTATTGCTGTAGATGCCATCATCAACCAGAAAGACTCTGGCATTAAGTGTGTGTATGTCGCCATTGGCCAAAAGGCCTCTTCTATTGCTGCTGTTGTGCGCAAACTGGAAGAACATGGGGCAATGAAACACACCGTTGTGGTTGCCGCCACGGCTTCTGATCCTGCGTCCATGCAATTTTTAGCACCTTTTGCCGGTTGCTCTATTGGTGAGTACTACCGCGATCGCGGTGAAGACGCGCTGATTATCTATGATGATTTAACCAAACAGGCCTGGGCTTATCGCCAAATTTCTCTGTTGTTGCGTCGCCCGCCGGGCCGCGAAGCTTATCCTGGTGATGTGTTCTACTTGCACTCGCGTCTGCTTGAGCGTGCCGCTCGGGTAAATGAAGACTGGGTAGAAAAACTGACCAATGGTGCCGTAACCGGCAAAACCGGTTCGTTGACTGCGCTGCCTATTATTGAAACCCAGGCCGGTGACGTGTCGGCGTTCGTACCGACTAACGTAATTTCTATTACCGATGGTCAGATTTTCCTTGAAGCGAATATGTTTAACTCCGGTATTCGCCCGGCCATGAACGCGGGTATTTCGGTATCGCGTGTAGGTGGCGCAGCGCAAACCAAGGTAATCAAAAAGCTCTCTGGTGGTATTCGTACCGCCCTTGCCCAGTACCGTGAATTGGCGGCCTTTGCTCAGTTTGCTTCCGATCTGGATGAGGCCACCAAAGCTCAGTTGGAGCATGGCGAGCGCGTTACCGAACTGATGAAGCAAAAGCAATACTCGCCCATGAGTATCGCCGAAATGGCTCTGGTACTCTACTGCGCCAACGAAGGTTACCTGAAAGATATCGATACCAGAAAAGTTCTGGATTTTGAATCTGCACTGCTTTCCTATGCAGCTTCTGAGCAGGCCTCATTGATGAAAACCATTAATGACACTGGTGATTGGAACAGTGATCTGGAAGCACAGGTTAAAGCCTTGGTAGAAACCTTTAAATCTACGCAAACCTGGTAATAAACGGACGGTGCGCACTGCACACCGTCTCTAGTTAAGCTGAGGGCCTTTGATAATGGCAGGCGCAAAAGAAATTCGAACGCAAATTTCGAGTATCAAAAGCACGCAAAAAATTACCAGCGCTATGGAAATGGTAGCGGCGAGCAAGAAGCGTCGCGCTCAGGAACGTATGCAGGTAGGTAAGCCCTATGCCCAGCGCATTCGCGAAGTGGTGGGCCATATCGCCAATGCCAATCCTGAGTATCAGCACAAGTATATGGAAAAGCGAGTAGCTGCTCGCGTTGGTTATATTTTGGTTTCCAGTGATCGCGGTTTGTGTGGTGGCCTTAATACCAACATGTTTAAGGCCGCCCTGAGATCCATGCGTGAATGGTCTGATCAACAGATAGATATTGACCTGTGCTTGATCGGTGCCAAAGCGGCGGCTTTTTTTAACAGCTTTGGTGGCAATGTGGTTGCCAGTGTACGAGATGTGGGAGAGTCACCCTCGCTTACCGATTTGATCGGTAGCGTTAAGGTGATGCTTGATGCTTACGCAGAAGGCCGTATTGACCGTTTATATATTGTTGGTAACGAGTACATTAACACCATGACACAACAGCCGAGAGTCGCGCAGTTGTTGCCCCTGGACGCTGATCCGAACGAAAAGCTCAAGCATTTGTGGGATTACATTTACGAGCCAAGTGCCGAACAGTTGCTCGATGGTTTGATGATGCGTTATGTAGAGTCTCAGGTTTATCAGACCGTGGTAGAAAACGCAGCCTGTGAACAAGCGGCGCGGATGATTGCCATGAAAAGTGCTACCGATAACGCCGGCGAAATCATTAACGATTTGCAGCTGGTATATAACAAGGCTCGCCAAGCGGCGATTACTCAGGAACTGTCAGAAATTGTAGGTGGCGCTGCGGCTGTCTCCTAACACTTATTGATACAGGTTCAGAGATTAACGAATTTAGCTTAAACCTTCAGGCCAGAGCCTGAACAAAGAGGAACTGGAAATGAGTAGCGGACGTATCGTACAGATCATCGGTGCCGTCATTGATGTGGAATTTCCACATGATGCCGTGCCTCAGATTTATGATGCACTTACCATCGGCGAAAATAATCTGACGTTGGAAGTGCAACAACAATTGGGCGACGGTGTTGTGCGCACTATTGCACTGGGCTCTTCTGAAGGTTTGCGTCGCGGACTGGAAGTGTCAAACACCCATCAGGCCATTAAAGTTCCCGTGGGTAAAGAAACCCTGGGTCGCATCATGGATGTTTTGGGTAACCCTATTGATGAGGCAGGCCCCATCGGTGAACAAGAGCGCATGCAGATTCACCGCAAAGCTCCCGCCTATGAAGAACTGGCCGCATCCGAAGAGCTTTTGGAAACCGGTATTAAAGTTATCGACCTGGTCTGTCCTTTTGCTAAAGGCGGTAAGGTGGGTTTGTTCGGTGGTGCCGGTGTGGGTAAAACCGTAAACATGATGGAGCTGATTAACAACATCGCAAAAGAGCACAGTGGTTTGTCTGTGTTTGCCGGTGTAGGTGAGCGTACTCGTGAAGGTAATGACTTCTACTACGAGATGAAAGAGTCCAACGTATTGGACAAGGTTGCCATGGTATACGGCCAGATGAATGAGCCACCGGGTAACCGTCTGCGTGTAGCCTTGACCGGTTTGACCATGGCGGAAAAATTCCGTGACGAAGGTAAAGACGTACTCTTCTTTGTGGATAATATTTACCGTTACACCCTTGCCGGTACCGAGGTATCAGCCCTGCTGGGTCGTATGCCATCGGCGGTAGGTTATCAGCCGACACTGGCCGAAGAGATGGGTGTATTGCAAGAGCGTATTACCTCCACCAAAACCGGTTCTATTACCTCTGTGCAAGCGGTTTACGTACCAGCAGATGACTTGACTGACCCCTCACCTGCTACCACCTTTGCTCACCTGGACTCAACCGTAGTTCTGAGCCGTGATATTGCCGCCAAAGGTATTTACCCTGCGGTTGATCCACTGGATTCAACCTCGCGTCAATTAGACCCGCTGATTATCGGTGTGGAGCACTACGAAGTAGCTCGTGGTGTACAGACAGTACTGCAGCGCTACAAAGAGCTGAAAGATATTATCGCGATTTTGGGTATGGATGAGTTGTCTGAAGAAGATAAGCAAACCGTAGCTCGCGCGCGTAAAATCGAACGCTTCCTGTCGCAGCCTTTCCATGTGGCCGAAGTATTCACCGGCTCTCCCGGCAAATATGTATCTTTGAAAGAAACCATTCGTGGCTTTAAGGGTATTTTGGCGGGCGATTATGACCATCTGCCAGAGCAGGCTTTCTACATGGTAGGCACCATCGATGAAGCCGTAGAAAAGGCCACAAAGCTGAAAAAGTAATATTGAGTATGACGGGGTCTGATTAGTGCGGGCCCCGCCATATCTACCCCATAGAGAGGCAGGTCATGGCAATGACAGTACATTGCGATATCGTAAGCGCTGAACAGGAGATTTTCTCCGGTTTGGTTGAAATGGTGGTGGCGCCGGGTACCGAGGGTGATCTGGGTATTATCTATGGCCACGCACCCTTGTTGACAGGCTTGGAGCAGGGCCCTGTGCGCGTTAAAAAACCAGGCGGCGAAGAGGAAGTCTTCTACGTGTCAGGCGGCTACCTGGAAGTACAGCCCTACCATGTAACTGTTTTGGCCGATACCGCTATGCGTGCCGGTGATATGGATGAAGCGGCGGCTCTAGCGGCTCAGGAAGAGGCGAAAAAAGTGCTAAGCAATCAATCTGCTGAGATTGATTACTCGCGCGCTGCCATCCAGTTAGCTGAGGCCACAGCGCAGTTGCGTACGCTTCAAGCAATACGCAACAAGACACGTAAATAACCAAAGACGTGTTAGAGTGTTGAAAAAGGGTGGCTTCGGCTGCCCTTTTTTGTCTGGGAGTCTATCGGACTTGACGGGTTTGCTTACAGAGACAGCGAAAACAATGAACACAAGCTCAAACTTATTAAATGTAATAGTACTGGCGGCGGGCAAGGGCACGCGCATGAACTCCGAGTTGCCCAAGGTACTGCACAAGATTGCTGGCCGCTCTATGCTGCAACACGTACTAGACACAGTAAAAGAGCTGAATAAAAACGTTAAGCCGACAGTGGTTGTCGGTCATGGTCGCGATAAAATCATTCAGACGTTTACCGATTATGCCTGCCAGTGGGTTGAACAAGCCGAACAGCTTGGAACCGGTCATGCGTTATTGCAAGCCCTGCCCCAACTTGAAGACGAGGGGATAAGTTTAATTCTTTACGGTGACGTTCCGCTGATCGGTGTCGAGACATTGCAGGCACTAACGTCTGATATCGATGACAAGAGTCTTGGTTTGTTAACAGTGAAGCTCGACAACCCCACAGGCTATGGGCGAATTATACGCAACAGCAATGGGGATGTGACCGCTATTGTTGAACAAAAAGATGCCAGCGAAGCCGAGCTTGCCATTACCGAGATCAACACCGGCATTATGGCTGTGGCTAATAAACACTTAAAGCGCTGGTTGCCACAATTAAGCGCTGACAACAAACAGGGCGAGTACTATTTGACCGATATTATTGCTATGGCCTATGCGGATAATGTCACCATTAAAACCTGTCAGCCGCTGTCGCCGGAAGAAGTAGAGGGCATTAACAGTCGTTCGCAACAAGCGCGTCTGGAGCGAATTTACCAGCAAAATTGTGTACAAATACTAATGGATCAGGGTGTTAGCTTTGCCGATCCAGCTCGGTTTGATTGCCGTGGAAAGTTAGAGACCGGTCGCGATATTTATATTGATATTAATGTCATTATCGAAGGTCAAGTTACCATTGAAGACGGCTGTAGCATTGGTCCAAACTGCGTGATTAAAAACAGCCATATAGGAAAAAATTCCCAGATAAAAGCCAATAGTTTATTGGAGGATGCTTATATTCACCGTGATTGTGAAGTGGGGCCTTATGCACGCTTGCGCCCGGGTACACACTTAAAGGAAGGTGCCAAAATTGGCAACTTTGTGGAAGTGAAGAAGTCAATTATCGGTGCAGGCAGCAAAGTTAATCACTTAAGTTATATTGGCGACTGTCACATGGGCGCGGGCGTTAATATCGGTGCTGGCACTATTACCTGTAATTATGATGGCGTAAATAAAGTTCAAACGCTTATTGGCGATAATTGCTTTGTGGGTTCCAACAGTGCCTTGGTGGCGCCGGTTGAGCTGGCTCGAGGTACCACAGTAGGCGCTGGCAGTATAATTAACCACAATACTGAAGAAGACGATCTTGCCGTGTCACGTGCGAGACAAAAAAACATTAAAGGCTGGTCGCGACCAGTTAAAAAATAAACTCCATGGGTAAAAGCTGTTGTGAGCTGGATTGAAGTTATAGTACTCGCCCT
>DATBNH010000029.1:0-2688 GCA_036554405.1 Cellvibrionaceae bacterium
GCCAGCGATTTACCCGCCTCTATTCAAGATGTTCTGTATGCCGCTTACCAGGGTAATCCCGGCTTTCATGCCGCTATTAAAAATATTGCTGCCGCTGAGGGTAGTGTTAAACGCGAGCGCGCCGGTTATTTGCCGCGCGTAGAATTGCGGGCCAGGCACGGCACTCAACACAATCTTGGTGTTTATGATGATCGGGTAGACCCCGCCGATTTTGGTGATGATACGACTATAGAGCTGGCGCTAACCTATAATTTATTTAACGGTGGCGCCAATCGCTCAGCGGTGCGTCGCTCGCTGGCCGAGGTGAATCAGGCTAAATCCGAGCGCGATCAAGCCTGTATCAACTTGCGCCAGCAAGTTCAAATTGTACACAACAGCAGTGAGCGCATTGAAGAGCAGTTGGTGTCGTTGCGCCGCCACCGCGATTCCATCAATAATGTGCGCGCCGCCTATGCCGAACAATTCCAGATTGGTCAGCGCACGCTGCTGGATGTACTGGATGCCGAGAACGAATACTTTCAGGCCAGCCGCGCGTTGATTAACGCCGAGCATGATTTGACTATTGCCCATGCCGCACTTTTGTCCCTGACCGGAGAGTTATTACCGGCGCTTAATCTCACCCGTTCGCAGCTCAGCTTTTTGGGTGATGATGAGGCGGGCTTGGGCAATATTCAGGTGGAGCCATCAGCGGTGTGCCCAGCGTTGGCGCCAGCGACACAAACCCGTGGCCAGTTAATCAGCGATGTGATTACCCTGGAAATTGATACCCTGTTTGTGGGTCAGAGTACGGCGTTATCGGGTGATGCCATGCTCAAATTGGCAACACTGCAACAACAGTGGCAGCGCAGTGGGGCTTTGGCCGCAGTGGATATCATTGCCTACAATGCCACTTCCAGCTCGTTGAAAATCAACCAGTCGCTGGCCGATGCTCGCGCCCAAGCGGTAAAACAATACCTGCTGATAAACGGCTTGCAAGCCGCACGGGTGGACGCCAGAGGTCAGGGCATTGATGTTGAGCAAGCCGCCGTGATTGCACCCAATGCCAGCCGTATAGAAATAACCCTGCATACTGTCTCGTCCTGATTGCATTGGCCGCGAAATTTGTCGATGATAGGGCGCAGGTGGCAAGCGCCGCCTGAGACGAGACAGGCGGGAAGTGCGCGATTATGGCAGTAGACAAACAGGAATCGGATGACAATAGCGGCGGCCCATTACTGGAATGCCTGTTACTCTTGGCAAACGCGCATGGCATAAGCGTTTCAGCCTCATCTTTGCTCTCGGGCTTGCCACTTAATCGCGAGCCTTTGCCCCCTTCGTTATTTTCTCGCGCCGCCGAACGCGCCGGACTTACCAGTCAGGTGGTACGGCGCCCGCTAACCTCGCTTAACGATGCGCTCTTTCCCGCGATATTGCTGCTGGCTGATAACCAGGCCTGTTTGCTAACAGGTGTCAATAGCGATGCCGCCACAGCCACGGTGGTCTATCCCGAACTCGGCGGTGCCGAGACTACAGTTTCCGTTGAGAACCTTGAAACCCGGTATACTGGCCGTGCCATTTACGCGCGCCCGGAGCAGCGCTTTGGTGCCCGGGTAGCCGACATTACACCGCCGCGAGACGGCCATTGGTTTTGGTCGGTCATTAAAGCTCATCGTGGGCTTTATCGCGATGTTTTAGTGGCGGCCTTTATCATCAATTTATTTGCCCTGGCCATGCCCTTGTTCGTGATGAATGTGTATGACCGGGTGGTGCCCAATTTTGCGGTAGAAACCTTGTGGGTGTTAGCTCTGGGTGTGGTACTGGTGTTAGTGGCGGATTTGGTGCTAAAGATGATACGCATCTGGTTTGTGGATTTGGCCGCAAGCCGTATCGATATCACCCTGTCTTCGACCTTAATGGGCCGGGTATTAGGGATGCGCATGACCGAGCGCCCGGCGTCGGTGGGCTCCTTTGCCTCTGGCCTGCAAGCGTTTGAATCGGTACGCGGCTTTATTGGCTCCAGCACTATTATTGCTTTTATCGATTTGCCCTTTGTGTTGGTGTTTTCCTTGATTGTAGGGCTGCTAACCTCCTGGTGGCTGGTGCTGCCCATTTTGGTGGGTGTACTTTTGTGTTTATTGTATGCTGCGGCGGTACAAAACCGCATGCATGCCCTGTCGCTAAGTGCTATGGAAGCCAGCGCCGAGCGCAATGCGGTATTGGTAGAAAGCTTAAGCGGCCTTGAGGCATTAAAAACCCAGGGAGCCGAGGGTCGCATGCAGCGCTTGTGGGAGCGCGCTACGGTATTTTTATCGCGCACCAACACGAAAATGCGTTTGTTGTCGGGCTCGGTTTCCTCTGGTGCTATCTGGATACAACACACAGTCGCGGTAGCGGTGATTGTGGTGGGTGTCTATTTGATTATGGCTGGCGATCTCACCCAGGGAGGATTGATTGCCGCGTATTTACTGTCATCGCGCATTATGGCGCCGGTGGGCCAGAGCGCGGCCTTGATGATGCAATACCATCAGGCGGCCACGGCCATAGAAGCTGCCGATATGATAATGGATAAGACCGTGGAGCGCCCGGCGGAAAAACAATGGATTAAACACCCGCGCCTCGCCGGTCGTATCGCTTTTAAAAATGTCGGTTTTAAATACAACGATGATGGCGAGGCAGTGCTGCGCGATGTTTCTTTCAGTATTACGGCGG
>DATBNH010000042.1:0-10205 GCA_036554405.1 Cellvibrionaceae bacterium
CCAAGGCATTGTTGTCGATAGTAATAATGGCGATGCCCTGGCGGGCAAGGTAGTCGTTGTCCAGGCTGGAAGCGCCAATGCCCATGATGGCCGGGTAGGGCGCTGCGCCCGTTGTGGGCAAGGTTACCGATGCGTTAAAACGGATCTGCTGGCCTTGGTGTGTGACATCTACGGTGATGGATTCACGCTTGACGCTGCCACTTACCTGAGCCGGCTTGAGTGGTTTAGTGCCCGCCTCGTAATGCTGCACCATAGCGTTGGTTTGCTGGCGCTGGCAGCGCCACTGTTCTCGGCGGGTGATGCGCTCGCCATTGAGGCTAGTGAAAGGATCGGGGAGCTGGGCAATGATGAGTAATTGTTCGGCCTCGGCCAGTGGTGGAACCGGGCAATTAGCGCCACTGTTTTCGACGCTGGTAGTAGAGGATTGGCTACCTGAGCTGCTGCAGGCCCCGAGGGCACAGAAGAGTATCAGTAGCATGCCGTGGCGGGCCCAAAGCCCAGTGTGTAGTAGATGTTGCATCGAGCATTCCCTGTTGTTGTTAGCGGTTCAGTTCTGCCGCCAATATAGCTTATATTCAATACGCCGATAAGTGTTTGAGGTTAAGGGATTGGGGTGGCATGGCACTTGGTTAAGCGATGGGAGCCCATGATCCGGTCACTCCTTCCGGGGAAGACTTAGGCGTCACGCCATGAACTTATCCATGTGGGCTCGAATGCAGAATCTCTGCTGCTACATACGGCCTTGAAAGCCTTGTCCGAACGCAGCGCCCTCCCTGCGCGGTAGGGCTTAACTTAGTGCCAAAAGGCCCAGTGAGGATGGGTGTTGTTAACTTGCTGTTATCACTAGCCAAGCGAGCTGCTACACTGGACTCATCATGGACGACAATACATCAGGGATGGTTATGTATCGTTTTTGTCTTCTCGTGGCGTTTGCCATTACTTTCCCCGGGCTATTACCCGCGCCGCTACCTGTTTCGGTGGTATTCGCCTGTGCGTTTGCTGGCGCAGCCTTGATTTTGCTCTACGCCTTTTGTTGTGCCCCCGCCTTATTGTTAGCGGCGCTGTGCATGGGCGGCTTTGCCTGGGGCGGCGGCTATATTAATCAGCAGCTGGCAGGGCAGTTGCCTGTGGGATTAGAGGGGCGCGATATCTGGGTACAGGGGCGGATCAGCTCGTTGATGGATGAGCAGCCCCGGCGTTTGCGTTTTTCCTTTACGCCTGAGGCGGCTTCTTTTTCAGCGCAGTTAGATCAGCCGCTAGAGGACTTCCCTTCGCACATTGTTTTGTCCTGGTATCAACCACCCGATTGGGTGCACAAGCTCGATGCCGGCAGTTATCTGCAGATACAGGTGCGGCTTAAACGACCGCGCAGTTTTGCCAACCCGGGTGCTTTCGATTATCACCTGTGGCAGTTGCGCCAGGGTATAGGCGCCGGTGGTTATATTCGCAAGCACCCGGGCAATCGCGAGCTCACCGCGCACAGTTCCACCTCCGTACGCGCTCGCATCAGGCACTGGGTACGCAGCTTTGAGCGCCGCAACCAGGATTTACTGCAGGCGTTATTGCTCGGCGATCGCTCGGAAATCAGCGCCGAGCGCTGGCAGCTACTGCGCGATACCGGCACCAGCCACCTGATTGCCATTTCCGGCTTGCATATCGGCTTGGTAGCAGGCTTCGCCTATTTGTTGGGTACATGCCTGGGGCGTGTATTGGCACTGATAAGCCCGATCCGCGCGGTGGTGAGCGGCGCTGTGCTAGCAATTATAGCGGCCATTATTTACAGCGCACTGGCGGGTTTTAGCTTGCCCACACAACGGGCACTGATAATGCTCTTGATGGTGATGCTAGCGCGCCTGACCGGCAGGCGCTTTGGCCCGGCGCAGATATTGTCGGCGGCGTTGGCAGCGGTGCTGGTGTACGATCCGTTGGCGCTTTACGACGTGGGTTTTTGGCTGTCATTTGGGGCGGTGGCAACACTGGTGCTGGTGTTTTCCGGGCGTCTGGCGGCGCTACCGGGTTCCCGGCTGGTTGCCCTGTGGCGGCCCCAGTGGGTGATTTTTATTGGGCTGGCTGTGCCGTTGATAATCGCCTTCGGCCAGGTGTCGCTGATCTCGCCGGTGGCCAATATGATCGCCATTCCAGTGGTCAGTTTACTGGTGGTACCGCTGTTATTGTTGGCGGCGGTGCTGGGCATTGTCAGTGATTTTTTGGCCGAGTGGCTGCTGATGACAGTGGATGCGGTATTGTCTGGGTTGTTTACTGTGCTGGCACAGTTGGCAGATTTACCTCGAATTAACTGGCTAAGGTCCATGTCGCTCTGGGCGGTGCCGCTGGCGGCCTTGGCGGTAGTGGGCCTCCTGGTACCTGGGGCCTTGCGTCTGCGGGTGTTTTCGCTGGCTCTATTAGTGTTGGCAATTGGGTTGCCGCCTGCGCCCCAACCGGCGCTGGCGGTAACGGTGCTGGATGTGGGGCAGGCACTGGCGGTGGTGGTGCGCGCGGAAGATAAAACGCTGGTGTACGACACCGGCCTCAGGTTTAGCGCCAATTTTGACACGGGCCGCGATATTATTGCCGACCACTTGCGCCGTCGGGGGGTAGAGCGGGTGGATGCGCTGGTGCTATCCCATGATAACGCCGATCACACTGGTGGCGCCGTGGGCTTAATGCAGGCGCTGGCAGTGGACAGGGTGTATCTGGGCGAGCCCTTAAGACGTCCGCAGCACCGGCATATTCGCGGCCACAGCTGCCATCAGGGTCAGCACTGGCAGTGGGGCGAGGCGCGCTTCAGCTTTGTAACGCACACCGGCAGCACTCTGCGTGGTAATAACGCCTCTTGCGTATTATTGATTGAATTTCGCGGGCAGACGCTGGTATTGAGTGGCGATATTGAAGCGTCAAGAGAGCCGCGTATAGTCGCCGCTATTGACGAAGAAAAGCGCCCGGTATTTTTATTGCTGGCGCCCCATCACGGCAGCCGCTCATCTTCTACCACGACATTTGTCCGCGCCTTGCAGCCCAAGCACACAGTTATCAGTAGTGGCTACCGCAATCGCCACGGTCATCCCCATGTGGAGGTGGTGGCGCGCTACCGTGCTATCGATAGCCGGGTGTATAACACCGCGGTTGATGGCGCTGTGCAGTTTATTTGGCATAGGGATGAGGCCCCCCAGGTGTTTGCCCAGCGTCGTCATGCCCGGCGTTTTTGGTATGAACCCTGGCAAATGACTGAATAAATCTTCTGAACTCTACCGTCGCCTCTGGGTCACAAACGGGCTCTATAGGATCACAGCGGATTAATTGACGTGATGGCGGTAGCATTGCCGGTTTTGTGTTTTCTCTCCTGTGTGCTTCTGTGCTAGAGTTCCCAGCGTTTGTGACCCTGCGGTCTGTGGGGCCTGTGTCAGATTCCAAGAGGATACATGCGTGTTTGAAGTTATTGCTGCCGGCGGCTGGTTAATGCTGCCCATTGTCTTGTGCTCGATTGCCGTGGTTGCCATTGGTGTGGAGCGTTACTGGAGCCTGAACCCCAATAAAATCGCGCCGCGCCATTTGTTGGCGCAGGTGTGGGGCTGGATTAAAAATAACCAGCTCGATGCCGGTAAGCTCAAAGAGCTCAAGCAGTCCTCACCGCTGGGTGAAATTCTCTCGGCGGGGTTGAGTAACTCCCGCCACGGCCGCGATGTGATGAAAGACAGTATTCAGGAAGCGGCCAACAAAGTGATTCACGAGATGGAGCGCTTTATTGGCGCCCTGGGCACCATTGCCGCCATTGCGCCACTGTTGGGTTTGCTCGGCACCGTATTCGGTATGATCAAAGTCTTCACCGCCATTATGCTCGAAGGCACCGGTAATGCCGGGGTATTGGCCGGCGGTATTTCCGAGGCGCTGATTACCACCGCTGCAGGCCTGTGTGTGGCGATTCCGGCGATGATTCTGCACCGTTTTTTTCTGCGCCGTATCGATACTCTGGCAGTGACCATGGAAGAAGAGGCGATCAAGCTGGTGGATGCGCTGCACAGCGACCGCCGGGTAGACGTCAAGGTCAAGCGTTAGGAGGTTATAAATGCAATTTCGCAGACAAGCCCGTGAAGAAGACAGTATCAACCTGACGCCATTGATTGATGTGGTGTTTTTGCTGTTGATCTTTTTTATGGTGTCCACCACCTTTACCAAAGAGACACACCTGCAAATCGACCTGCCCGAGGCGGTAGGTGCCCCAGCCCCGGAGCGCGATCAGCCGCTAGAGGTAATTATTAACGCCGAGGGCGGCTATGCGGTGGGCGGCCAGAATCTGGTCAACAATCAAAATGCCACTTTGCGTGCTGCTTTGTTAGAACTGGCCGGCGACTCGGGCGATCGCCCGGCGCTGATTATTACCGCCGATGCCAATGCCCCCCATCAGTATGTAGTGCGGGCCATGGACGTGGCCGGACAGGTGGGCTTTGTTAATTTAAGTATTACCACTCGCCGCCCGGAAGACGCTCCCGCCCCATGAACACACCGTCTTTTGCCCAACGTCTAGAGGCCGCTTGGTATCTACGGCGGCGTTGGGTGTACTGGCTACTGCCGCTAGAGGCGCTGTTTCGCCTGCTGGTGTGGATACGGAGGCAGTTGCTGCAGCGATTTGCCCAGCATACCTTGCCGATCCCGGTGGTGGTGGTGGGCAATATTTCCGTCGGCGGCACCGGTAAAACCCCGCTGATTGTGGCGCTGGTAAGACATTTACAAGAGCGTGGCTTAAAGGTAGGTGTTATCAGCCGCGGCTACGGCTCGGCGGCACCGGAATACCCTTATGTCATCTCGGCGGTCTCTACCGCTGGCGAGGCCGGCGACGAGCCGCTGAGCATTTGGCGAGCCACCGGTTGTGCTGTGTGTATCGATGCCGACCGCCTGGCGGCGGCACATATTCTGCACAATGCCGGTTGCGATATTCTGTTAAGTGATGACGGCTTACAGCACTACCGGCTGGGGCGCGCCCTGGAAATTGTGGTGGTCGACAGCGCACGCCAATTTGGCAATGGTCACTGCCTGCCGGTGGGGCCGCTGCGGGAGCCCCCCGCACGTTTACAACAGGCCGATTTTGTGGTGTTGAACCAGACGTCTGTGGAGGGTGACGAGCATTTTGTTGAAGACAGTTTCAATATGCGCTTGCAGCCTGTGCATTGGTTTGGGGTAAAAAATCTGGCGCAGCAGCCACTGGACAGCTTGCCACGAGGTACCCATGTACACGCGGTGGCGGGTATAGGCCCTCCCCAGCGCTTTTTTGATACGCTGATTGGCCTAGGCTTGACGCCTCAGTGCCATATCTATCCGGACCACCATCCTTTCACTGCTCGCGACTTTCATTTTGCCGGCACCCACCCGGTGGTGATGACCAGTAAGGACGCAGTGAAATGCCAAGCCTTTGCCCTGGACGACTGGCTGGCGCTGGAGGTGTCGGCGGTGGTGGACAAGCGTTTTTGGCCCGCCTTTGATGCCGCCGTGGATGCTGCACTGGGTCCGCAACAGGTGTTTGAATAGAGACATTACTATGAGTTTTATTGTAGTCATTCCCGCCCGCCTGCACTCTACGCGGCTGCCTGCCAAACCGCTGGCAGATATTGGTGGCGCGCCCATGATTGAGCGGGTTTACCGTCAAGCTTGCCTGAGTGCCGCCGAGCGGGTGCTGGTGGCCACCGATGATGAGCGCATCGCTCAAGTGGTTCGGGGCTTTGGCGGCGAGGTGTGCATGACCTCGGTTAATCACACCTCGGGCACCGATCGCCTGCAAGAGGTAGCCGCACATTTGGCGCTGGCCGATGACGCTATTGTGGTTAATGTGCAGGGCGATGAGCCACTGATTCCTCCAGCGGTGATCAATCAGGTGGCGGCCAATCTCGCTGTGCATCAGGCCGCCTCGGTTGCCAGCTTATGCGAGCCGCTGGCATCGGATGAAGATTTTCACAACCCCAACATCGTTAAGGTGGTTACCGACCAACAGGGTTTTGCTTTGTATTTCAGCCGGGCGCCTATTCCCTGGCCACGGGATAATCCCACAGGTGCCAGCTCGGGTGCAGAGTTTATCGCCCGTAGGCATATTGGTCTTTATGCCTACCGGGTGTCGCTCCTCAACCTCTTTGTGCGTTGGCCGGTGGCGGCGCTTGAGCAGATGGAATCGCTGGAGCAATTAAGAGTGCTGGCGGCGGGCCATAAAATTCATCTGGCTGAAGCGGTGGAGATGGTGCCGGGCGGAGTGGACACCGCCGCCGATCTGGCGCGAATACAGGCGCTGTGGCGCCAGCGAGGTTAATCAACATGGTTAAGGTATTATTTGTCTGCCTGGGCAATATCTGTCGTTCACCCACGGCCGAGGGGGTGTTTGCTCACAAGCTGGAGCGCCTGGGGCTTACAGACGAGATCAGTATAGACTCCGCCGGTACCGGTCATTGGCATGTGGGTAAGGCGCCGGATGGACGCGCCATTGCCGCCGCTGCCGGGCGCGGTTATCGCCTTGAGCAGTTACGTGCCCGCCAGGCGGTGGCCGGTGACTTTGCGCTCTTCGATTATATTTTGGCCATGGATAGCGATAACCTCGCTCATCTGCAGGCACTTAAACCCGCCGGCTTTACCGGGCACCTGGGATTGTTTCTGGAGTTTGCCGGGCAGGGCGCGCCGACCAGTGTGCCAGATCCCTACTACGGCGGCGATGACGGCTTCCAACAGGTGCTGGATTTGATCGAGGCTGCAGCCGATGGCTTGCTTGTGCACATTCAGCAGCAACAGTTAGCGCAGCGATAGTATGTTGATACTGCCGCAGTTTTCTTTGGAGCGATTCAATACCCTGGCCATTCCCGCCAGTGCCCACGGCTATGTGGCGGTAAGCGATACCGATGAGCTGTGTCAGGCGCTGGCCTATGCCGCCGAGCACGAGCTGGCGCTATTGCCCCTTGGGGGGGGCAGCAATATTGTGCTGGCCGTTGACTTCTCGGGGCTGGTGGTGCATCTGCGCATGCGCGGCATTGAGCAGGTAGGGGAAGACAGCGAGCATGTATACATCAGGGCCGCCGCCGGGGAAAACTGGCACCAGTTGGTGGAGCACTGCCTGAGTAACCACTGGTGGGGGCTCGAAAACCTGTCGCTGATTCCGGGGTCGGTGGGTGCGGCGCCGGTGCAAAATATCGGTGCCTACGGGGTAGAGCTGGAACAGGTGTTTGCCGAGTTAAATGCTATTAATATCGCCTCGCGCCTGCCGGTGACCTTTACCCGAGAGGCCTGCGAATTCGCCTATCGCGATAGTATCTTTAAAGGCCGTTTGAAAGACCAATACATCATTACCCACGTAACTTTTAAACTGCTGAAAACCCCATCGCTGAACCTGAGCTATCCTGCGCTCAAAGCGGCTACCGACGCACTGCCCGCCGATGAGCTAACCCCGGCCATGGTGAGCGAACAGGTGTGCGCCATTCGCCAGAGTAAGCTTCCAGATCCTGCCGAGGTTCCCAACGCCGGCAGCTTTTTTAAAAACCCGGTGATTGGCAGCGAGCACTTTGAGCAACTTCAGGCCAGCCACCCGGATATTCCCGCCTATGGGGCGTCCAACGGCGTTAAACTAGCGGCGGCCTGGTTGATCGACCAAGCCGGTTGGCGCGGGTTTCAAGGCGATGGCGTGGCCGTACACAGCGAGCAGGCGCTGGTGCTGACCAACCCCGGTCATCGCCCGGGGAGCGACTTGCTGCAACTGGCCGAGGCTATTACCGCCTCGGTATTTGAGCGTTTTGCGGTTAAGCTGGAGCTGGAACCGCGCGTTTATTAACGTGTCACCACTGCGCCGAGCAAGCCTATGCAACAGACCGGATTATTCGACCAACCCTTGGACCCCTCGGAACCCGAACGCCTGATCGAAACTGACGGCGAAGCCCTGCTATACCGCCAGTGGCTGTCTGCGGAGCGGGCCGCTACGCTCTTTACTCACATTGAGCACGAATTGGCCTGGCAGCAAACCGAGCTTAGTCTGTTTGGTCGCCCGTGCCTGATTCCGCGGTTGAACGCCTGGTATGGCGATTCGGGTGCGGCCTATAGTTATTCCGGTGCGCGCTTTGAGCCCCACCCCTGGACGCCATCGCTAACGGCTTTGCGGCAGGCTCTGGAGGCCTTTAGCAGCCACCCCTTTAACAGTGTGCTGGCTAATTTCTATCGCCATGGCAATGACGGTGTCGCCTGGCACAGCGACAACGAACCGGAGCTTGGTCGCGAGCCCGTTATCGCCTCCATCAGCCTCGGTGCCACCCGGCGCTTTCGTTTGCGTCATACGCATTTACCCACGGTGGCGGTAGATTTGCAGGCCGGTGACTTGCTGATAATGCAGGGGCCACTACAGCATCATTGGCAGCACGCGCTAACTAAAACCCGCCGTGCCGTTGGCGCTCGAATAAACCTTACATTTCGCCACGTCACCGGGTGTTAATTTCTGTTAATATAAACGCATCCGTACCTGAAGTAACAATAATGATCGGTAATGGTATCGAGGGGGTGGCATGACACGAATTCTGGTGGTGGATGATCATGACATGGTGCGTACTGGTATTGTTCGCATGCTCAATGATGTGCCCGGCTATCAGATTGTAGGCGAGGCCGGCAGCGGCGAGGAAGGCGTGCGCCTGGTGCGCGAGCTGGAGCCTGATGTGGTACTGATGGATGTTAAAATGCCGGGCATTGGGGGGCTTGAGGCCACCCGCAAAATGCTGGCCGGCAACCCCAAGGTAAAAATTATTGCGGTCACCGCCTGTGACGACAGTCTTTACCCCGAGCGCTTATTAAAAGCCGGGGTGGTCGGTTATGTGCTTAAAGCCGGTGGCTTTGCCGAAATTACTTCGGCCATTAATGCCGCCATTCGCGGCAGGCAATACCTGAGCAGTGTTATTGCTCAGCAGCTGGCACTAAAAATCTGCAATCCCGGCCAGCCCGACTCGCCCTTTGAAAGACTTTCTGAGCGCGAGTTACAAACTTCTCTGTTAATTGTTAATGGTAAAAAACCCCAGGAAATCGGCGTGATGTTTTCTGTCAGCCCCAAAACCATCAACAGCTATCGCTACCGGATTTTTGAAAAACTTGAAATCAACAGCGATGTAGAGCTGGCGCTGTTGGCGGTTAAATATAATTTGCTCGACCCAGAGAGTGTGGTTTAGTCTGGCCCAATGCAAACTCCTCAAACTGATAGCTTCGATGCCAAGCGTTTTCTTGCCGATCAAACCACTCAGCCCGGCGTTTACCAAATGTTCGATAACGCGGGCGATATTTTGTATGTGGGTAAAGCCAAAAACTTAAAAGCGCGCCTGGCCAGTTATTTTCGCGGTGCTGGCCTCGCCCCTAAAACCCGTGCATTGGTGGCACGTATTGCCCATGTTGAGGTAACCGTTACCGGCTCCGAGGCCGAGGCGCTGATTCTGGAACAGAACCTCATTAAAACGGCGAGGCCCCCGTATAATATTTTACTGCGCGATGATAAATCCTACCCCTACGTGTTTGTCTCCAGCGGCGAAGATTATCCGCGTATTGCCACCCATCGTGGTACTAAGCGCAAGCGCGGCGATTATTTTGGCCCCTTTCCCAATGTGGGCGCAGTAAAAGAGAGCCTGAATTTTTTACAGAAAACGTTCAAGGTGCGCCAGTGCGAAGACAGCGTATTTAAAAATCGCTCGCGGCCGTGTCTGCAATATCAAATTCAGCGTTGCACGGCGCCTTGCGTAAATTATATAGAGCCCGACGATTATGCCCGCGACGTACACCATACACGGCTTTTTTTGCAGGGTAAAAACACCCAGCTGTTAAGCGAGTTGGCCGACGAAATGGAGCAGGCCGCCGCCGAGCTGTCCTATGAAAAAGCCGCGCGGTTGCGCGATCAAATTAGCGATTTGCGCGCCGTGCAAGCCCAGCAAATTGTAGAAGAGGGCAATGGCACCGTAGATATATTGGCGGTGGCGCACCGCGCTGGCAGTGCCTGTGTGCATGTGCTGTTTGTGCGCCAGGGGCGTATTCTGGGCAGCCGCAGTTACTACCCTAAGTTGGGTATTATGGATACCTCCAGCGAGTTGCTTAACGAGTTTGTGCCGGCCTTTTATTTGACCGCAGGCCGGGAAATTCCGCCGCTGATTATCACCAGCCACCCACTGCCCGATGCCCCGGTAATTAGCAGCGTACTCAGTGACTCGCGCGCAGGCAAAGTAAAC
>DATBNH010000043.1:0-1736 GCA_036554405.1 Cellvibrionaceae bacterium
GAGGCGGGTAGACTCTCCTCTTCTTCCCACTGTCCCACTACTACCCGTGCACGCTCGAAAGCGTCTTCAAAACTGCTAGCCTCGGGCAATGCCTCATTAAAAAACGCGCGACCAAAATAGGTCATGTCCGAATCATCGGAGCAGCCGAAAGACGTGCGATCATGACGAGCGGCGCTCATAACCAAGTGACTGGGGCTTTCAAGGCCCGGCATAAACCCCCCGGAGTAACAACTGGATACCACAATCACTTTCCATTTTATCGGCAGCTTATTAATGAATGCCGCCAAATGTGACGCTGGTAAATTCATCACTCCCAGCCCTGGCACAGTCAAGCTGAGCTGATGATCTTCAGAACCGTGGCTGGTGAGATAAATAAAAGCGATGTCTTGCTCAACATCCATTTTTTCCGCTAGAGTCTCAAGTGCCTGCTGCAAGCCGGTTAAGGTGGCCAGTGGCAATTCATTGAAACTCAGCGGGTGATTGCTGAGCGCCAAAGTATGGCCCGGCATCACCCAACCGTCGGTCATTACCTCTCGAATGGTATTGATTTCGCGAATAAATACACGCTCGCTGCCATCCCCGGCCAGGGTCAGTAAAAACAATTCAATTTTATCGGGATCGCCCTTTTGCAGTTGTTGGCGCTGTTTATCCAACAGCGGTTGTTGCCCATACAGTGTCTTTTCTGCGGCCAGCGCCTCGGCTAATGCCTTGGCTTTACTGTCGGCATCGCCACGAAAACGCCCCCAACGCCAGATGCCTGTTTCGGTTTTTTTGACTTTATCGGTATAAACGAATTCTCCCTCGCCGTGGAAATAGCCATGACTGAATTGACCGCTGTATACGCCTTTATCGTCGCTATAAACACCGTAACCATGGTATTTGCCATTACTGAATGCACCCAGAAAATGCGTGCCATCAACCGACTGAAAGACCCCCAGCCCATGCAAACTACCATTTTCAAAGTATCCTAAATAACGATTACCCACACCGTCACGGTGCTCGCCCAAGCCGTGAAAAACCCCCGCCTCAAAACCTCCCTGATAATAGCTGCCGTCAATGCCGGTAAAGTAACCGGGGCCCTGTAGCTCGCCATTGCTAAAATGGCCGTGGTAGCTATCGCCATCGGCCAGTGTCAACACGCCCTGCCCCTGCATGACGCCCTGATAAAACTCACCTTGATAATGATCGCCATTAGGCCAGGTAATCTCACCGTGATTATGCAGCAAGCCCTGATGTAACTGGCCCCGGTACTCAGCGCCATCGGGCAGGCGAACGGTGGTCGGCCCGCTGCTGCAGGCACAAAGCAAGACGATCACCAGCGCGCCTGCAAAAAGAGTGTTAACCGTCATTGCCAGGTATTCCTGTCAGTAAACTTATCGATTGCAGCGCTTGCTCGGCAGTTACGCGACCTTCGAGGTTGCGCACAATAGTTATTTTTCCGTCGCTACGGGTAATTACTTGCACCACATAAAACACAGAGTGATTATGGCCCGTAGCAGCCGTATAACTTTCTTTAATGGCAAGCGCGGTAATATCACTGCGGTGTACTTGATGGCTACCCGCGGGTAGCCCCAACAACGATTTACGTACATGCAACCCTGTGGTATCCAGCTTAACTCGAAGCCTTAGTAGCAAGCTGTGAAGACAAAAAATTATTGCCGAAGCGCCAATAAGAAAAGCAATAAGCGTAAACAACAGCGGGGCCTTTTGCTGCCACATCACAATACCTGCACCGA
>DATBNH010000053.1:0-5539 GCA_036554405.1 Cellvibrionaceae bacterium
AGCCACGATAAGGCAGCAGAGTACAGGAAAAGAGCTTACGACGAAATCGAGAAATTTCTAGAGAAAGAGCTAGGGAACCTCTGAACAAGTCTAGGCGGTGTCTGCGCGAGTCCAAAACGTTCAGCCCGCAAGGCGTTCTTCGCAGGGAATGCTGGTTGCCCTTGTCAAGAAGAACAACGCAGCGGATGGACGTTTCGGCCGCGCCCTTCGGGGCCTTCAGCGCTTTCCGATCTCTGCGTTAATGTTTTTTTGACAGACCACCAGTATGCCTGCAAAACATTGCCTTGATCTCGAAAAGCGCTGAAGGCCAGACGCCATCTCTACTTGTGTAGAGGTTCCCTGAATCCCAAGGCCTTCCCGCTGCCTTGGCCTCGCGCTGAAGATCGCGGCAGGTCATATCCAGGCCCACACCAAAACCACCTATCAGCTTTTCGGCTTGATTGGCATTGATGGCGCGCCCGGGCTGAGTAATAGCTACCACCAATTCCAGCTCGTGGTGCACTTCGTGGCTAAACGCCGGGTAGATAAAATCCTCCCCTGGCGGCAACAGCGCTGTAGGTGGTTTAAAAAAGAAAAAAGGCGTGCTTTTATCCGGGTTATGGCCCATTTCGCGGGCGTGCTCGGCGTAGTTGCGACCCACACAAATAATTCGCTCTACGCAAAAATCGCCGGGCTGATTACTAAAGGGTAAGCGGTGGTTCATGGTGTGGTTTCGGCCTGTAAGTAATCATCCTTCAGTTTTACATAGTTATCCGCCGAGTAGCGGAAGAACTCGCGCTCGCTGTCTTTAAGCGGGCGGGCCTGCTTGCAGGGCGAGCCCATATACAAAAAGCCCGACTCCAGACGTTTGCCCGGCGGCACCAGCGTACCAGCGCCTATCACTACCTCGTCTTCTACCACGGCGCCATCGAGAATAATCGAGCCTATGCCCACCAACACGCGGTTGCCGATGGTGCAGCCGTGCAGGCACACGCTGTGGCCCACGGTGACATCGTCGCCAACCGTGAGGGGGAAGCCTTCGGGGTTAAAGGGCCCAGCGTGGGTGATATGCAGTACCGAGCCGTCTTGAATACTGGTGCGCGCACCTATGCGGATGCGGTGCATATCGCCGCGCACCACGGCGCCGGGCCACACGGAGGTGTCGTCGCCAATGGCTACATCGCCTATTACCACCGCTGCCGGGTCTATCCAGACCCGTTTACCGAGTTGGGGGGTGTGCTGAAGGTAGGGGCGCAAGGCGGTGGAAGAGGGCATAACACAGGCTCCGGATAAGTGACGGTAGCCCATGATAACGCCTGTGTTCGGTGGGGAGTAGGTTCTGGACGAACGCTTTTGTGTGGCAGTAATACAACCGGTTCTGCATCCACCCGGAGCTGGGTGAAAAAACAGACAGAAATTAACTTTGCAATATAAAGCTTTACGTTGTAAAGTTAAATCATGAATGACAATGAGCAAATACTCAAGGGGCTGTTGGACACGCTGGTGCTGGATGTACTGCGCGGTGGGCCGAACTACGGCTTCGGCATCTTACAGGGGTTGCACCAACGCATGGGCGACGACGCCAGTATGCTCAAAGAGGCGACCTTGTATCCGCTGCTGCACCGGCTGGAAAAACGGGAGCTGCTCACCTCTTTTCGCCAGCCGGGCGAGCGGGGTACGCCGAGAAAGTATTATCAAATTACCGCGCTCGGCGAGACCTTTTTGGTGGGCCGTGTAGAAGAGTGGCGACGCGTCGCCCAACTTTTACAGCGAACTATTTTGACCGATAACAGGGAGAACACATAATGTTGCGTCTGTTAACGCGCCTGCCTTCATCGAAATTTTCTAAAGATCTGCTTACCGGTGTACCCGCCTTTGATGATTACCTGCGCCGCCTGGATGCAGAGCTTTTAGGGCGAGCTAGCTTGCGCCGTGTGACTCTGGAAGAGGTGCGTGATCATTTATTGGAACAGCAGGCAATGCTGACGGAGCAGGGGCTGGATGCCGAGACAGCAGCACAGCAATCGCTGGAGGGATTCGGATCGGCGAATGAATTGGGTGCCGAGCAGCGACGAGAAAAGTCGCGCAACTTTTTTAAAAATCTCGTGCTTGCCGGCCTTTTGTTTGCTGTGCCCATGACAGTATTTCAGCTGATATCTCAATTTTATGGCAGTCTATCTTTGTACACTGAGATGTATAGATTCGCCTTTAACTTCACCTTTTATGGCTTGTTTATGAGCTATTTTGCTAGTTTTAGCCACTATCAGGCAGGCGCTACAAGATCGCGAGAAAGCCAGGGTGCAGCTAATGTCATACATGTTTATACGCCTAAGAAATACAAGCTGATGGCGTTAATAATGTTGCTTTTGAGTGGCAGTATGTTGATGGCATGTGCTCTGAGTCTCTTAGGCGTTTTCTCTCTCTACGGGTTATACGGCAATCTATTAATAGGTTACGCAGGGCTATTTTTGATGTCAGCTATGGCATCCAGCTGGACGCGCCTCTCTCTTGATGGCAATCAACTTCATATTCAAAGTCTTTTCCAGAATAAACACTTTCGCATTGCCAAGGTTAAAGAGTTTAAACGACAAGCCCTGTGGCGCATTTACTTGCCACCCGCCATAGGGCGTAGCCACAAGCTTGTATTGCTGAACGATCAGGGCGAGACGCATACGCTCTATTTTTCATTAGATGCAGGGTTGTATGGAAGCGATCAATTATTTGCGCGGCTGGAGAACATGAAAAAAGATAGCTGCTAAGCGCCCCCTTCGCTATAAAGTCAGTTGGGACCTAAACCACGCATTGTTAAATTACTAAGCGGCACCTGGGCGCGTAAAGACATAAAATTCATGGACATTTAAAAATAGTTACATCAGATAACGCGAGGCAAGCGATGAATACAATTGCAGATCAAGACGATAAAAGCGCTACTTCTACCGGAATTTCGGCATTTGACCAACACCTGAAATCACTGGATTACAAACTATGGGGTAATGCCGCCGTGCGTCAGATAACCTTGGAAGAAGTGAAAGATCATCTGCTAGAGCACTACCATCAATTGCTGGATCAGGGCGTGACTTCTGAGGAGGCTGCAAAACAGGCGCTGAAGGGATTTAGCTCAGTGGATGAAATTAAAAAAACACAGCATCAAGAAAAATTGAACACTTTATGTAAGTACTTTTTTCTTTTTGGGTTGCCCTTTGCTGTAATGATGAGTTTTATGCCCTTGGCCATTGAGGGCTCTAAGGAGGGGTGGCAGGTAATAGTATTTACGTTTCTATTTTGTTTGGTTTTTTTTGGAGGAGGAATGGGCATAACTTTCACCTTCTTTTATACGCCAGTTAAGCCGACCCAGTCTTTGAAAATCAACAATCTAGAAGAAACATTAACGGTAGTGATGTCTGATAAAAGCAAAAAAATTGCAATCTTTATGATGCCACTAATGACCTTTGTCAGTATTTTGATTTTGCTGGGCGGGTTTGACAGGGGGTGGATAGCTGGCATGAATCCCATTTATAGCACTGTTCTCGCCGTGATGGGGCTGAAAGTTGTACTGGCACATTTTAGTGCGTGGACAGTTTTAAGCGTTAACCAGCATCAGCTTGATATTAAAACACTATTTGGTCATCGCTCCCTGTCACTTCATCAGGTTAATGTATTTAAACGCATGAATGTTTTTTTATACCTGTTGTATCCGGTAATGGGCAGCGTTTACACACTTGTCACCACCGATGAACAAGGCAACACCCAGCGCGCCCATATAATGCTGGATGCAGAAATGCACAATAGTGATCAGCTAATCGCACATTTGGATAGCCTAAAAAATATCGGGCAGTAAAAACGAAGGGCGTGCTTCAATAAAACCAGGGAGAATAGTAATGAAAATTTCAGAGAAGACTTTCTACAGTCTACCGATGCAAATATTGTATCTGCTTGTATCGTCAAGCATGTTGATTTCGTCTCTTAAAATACTGATCTTGGGTTTTCAGAATGAACAAGATCAAATAGAGCTATTACTGGAAAGTATTATATTTCTATTTTCATTGTCTGCTTTTATTTGCTGTTGGGTGGCTATAGTCTTAAAAAATAAAAAATTATCATCTTGAATTTCATTGAAACGCAGATTCCCAAGCCTAACAGGAACCTCTACGCTGTAGTAAGCAAATGAGGACAGCCGTCTTTAGGTCCAATGGATGGCTGGAGGATTGCCAGCGCTTGGGTGTATGATAGCGGCCTGACTATCCCGGAGGATTAATGACCGACGCAACCCCCAACCCCCTATTGCAAGACACCGAACTGCCCCCTTTTGCGGCTATTCTTCCTGAGCATGTAGAGCCTGCCGTGGCCCAGTTAATTGCCGAAAACCGCGAGCATATGACTGCTTTGCTAAGCGGCTTGCAAGCGCCCACCTGGGCGTCGTTGGTATTACCTCTGGAGGAGCAGGATGATCGGTTGGAAAAAGCCTGGGCGCCAGTCAGCCATTTACACGGTGTTGTGAATTCGCCCGAGTTGCGCGAGGCCTACACGGCAAGCCTTGCCAGCATCACCGAATACAGTACCGAAATGGGGCAAAACCAGGCGCTCTACAAGGCCTGGTGCGCGCTGGCCGAGGGCGATAACTATCAGCGTCTCAATAGCACCCAGCGAAAAGTGATCGACAACACCCTTCGGGACTTTCGTTTAAGCGGTGTCGCTCTGGAAGGCGAGCCCAAGCAACGTTATGCCCGTATCGCCCAGCGACTGTCCGAATTATCGACCCAGTTTTCTAACAATGTGCTCGACGCCACCGGCGCCTGGTACAAACACATTACCGATGCAGATGCCCTTAAAGGCTTGCCCGAGTCGGCGCTGGCGCAAGCCAAGCAAGCCGGCGAGCAAAAAAAGCACGATAACGGCGAGCCACTGGGTGGCTATGTGATTACCCTGGATATTCCGTCATATATTGCGGTGATGACCTATGCCGAGGATCGCAATCTGCGCGAAGAAGTTTACCGCGCTTTCGTGACCCGCGCCTCGGCCGAGGGGCTCAAGGCCGATGGCAGCAGCGCGGCCTGTTGGGATAACACCGGTTTGATTAGCGAAATTCTGGCGCTGCGCCACGAAAAGGCGCACCTGTTGGGTTTTGATAATTTCGCCGAACTCTCGCTGGCGAAAAAAATGGCAGATTCGCCCGAACAAGTGCTGGGATTTTTAACCGAACTTGCGGAAAAGTCCCGCCCCTTTGCCGAGCGCGATTATAACGAACTGCAAGGCTTTGCCCGTGAGCAGGGCTGTGATGAGCTGGCCGCCTGGGATTTGGCGTTTTACAGCGAAAAATTACGCCAGCAAAAATATGCCATTTCGCAAGAAGAGCTCAAGCCGTATTTTCCTGCCGAAAAAGTGATTAATGGTATGTTTGAGGTGGTAAAGCGCCTGTTTGCCATTGATGTATTACCGGTGGCGGCTTTTGATAGCTGGCATCCGGATGTGCGGTTTTATCACATCTTCCGCGATGGCGAACAGATTGCCAGTTTTTATCTGGACATATTTGCCCGCGAGCATAAGCAGGGCGGCGCGTGGA
>DATBNH010000054.1:0-2922 GCA_036554405.1 Cellvibrionaceae bacterium
TTGGCGGCGTAGTCGCGGCACTTTTGGCGAAAGGTTTTTACATCAACCTTAACGCCGGCCTTGCCCACTTTTTTCTCCACATTGTGCTCAATGGGCAAACCATGACAGTCCCAACCGGGCACATAGGGCGCATCAAAACCACTTAAGGTTTTGCTTTTCACAATAATATCTTTAAGCACCTTATTAACCGCATGACCGATATGAATATCGCCATTGGCGTAGGGCGGGCCATCGTGCAGAATATATTGCTCACGTCCGATCCGCGCCGCGCGAATGGTCTGATACAGCTTTTCTTTATCCCAGCTTTTCAGCATTTCAGGCTCGCGCTGGGCGAGATTCGCCTTCATGGCAAAGGAGGTATCAGGCAGATTCAATGTCGCTTTGTAATCAGTCATGGCATTAATTTTCAGGTTGCATGGTTTGAGTGTATGTTGTGAGCGCGGGCAAAATATGCGCGCGCCTGTTCTATATCCTGTTGCAATTGTGTGCGCAATGCTTCGATAGAATCAAAGCGCTGCTCATCGCGCAGTTTCGCCTTAAAAAAAACACTTAGGCGTTTGCCGTATAAATTGCCTGCGTAATCCAGCAGGTGTACTTCCAGCAGTGGTCGGGTAATGCTATCCACCGAGGGGCGTACCCCCACATTGGCAACGGCAGGCCAGCATTTATCGCCCAGAGCGGCAACCACCACATAGACACCAGCCAGTGGCGCCCGGTAGCGACGCATTTGAATATTCGCCGTGGGAATTCCCAAGGTGCGCCCCAGTTTTTTGCCGTGCTCTACCCGGCCGGCAATACTGTAAGGGCGGCCCAGCAGTTTTTCCGCACTGGCAAAATCGGCCTGTTGCAACAACTGGCGAATGCGAGTACTGCTAATGCGAACCCCGGCATCGGTCAGGGTGGCGGTATCGCTCACTGTAAACCCCTGCTTTGCCCCTAGCGATTGCAAGAGCGCAAAGTTACCCTGGCGGTCGCAGCCAAAACGAAAGTCGTCGCCCACGACCAAATGGCGAATACCCAGGCCTTCAATCAACACTTTCTGTACAAACTGCTCGGCGGTCAATCCGGCCAAGGCGTGGTTAAAGCTCAGGCACAGCACTCTGTCGACACCGGCGGCGAATAACGCCCGGCTTTTCTCGGCCAGGCTCATCAAGCGCGCCGGTGCCGTCTCGCGGGCAAAATACTCGTGCGGCTGCGGCTCAAAAATAATCACCACCGCTGGCAGTTGGTGCTGCTCGGCAGCCGTGCGCAATTGCTGCAATATCGCCTGATGGCCGCGGTGAATACCATCAAAGGTGCCGATAGTGGCCACCGATCCCCGATGCCGAGGGCGCAAATTATGCAAACCGCGAATAAATTCTGGGGTGCGAGAGATCACCTTCCACCTCGGCTGAAAACAGACGCGAGAGTATACAGCAGAGCCACTAATGGCGCGAGACGTGCCGCAAATGCCTGAGTCTCAGCCCACACACCCAGAGCGTCACCACATATATCAGCAAACCCGCGCCACACAGTAGCATTAAGCGCCAAATTCGGGGCCACGCGGCCCAGGTCTGCCAATCGGTCCACCACTGCAAGGCACCCAGCAGCAACACCGCCAACAGCACATTGGCCAGCAGCATCTGCCACCAGAGCCGCCGCCAGCCTTTCCCGGCGCGATAAACGTGCCGGGTTTTAAGGCCCCAAAATAACAGCCAGGCATTGAGCACCGCCGCCAGCGATGTGGCCAGCGCCAGCCCCGCATGCCCCACCTGCCAATAAAAATGTAAAGGCACCACAAACGCCACATTGAGCAACATATTGGCAATCATGGCAATAATACCAATACGCACCGGAGCCTTCATATCCTGCATGGCGTAAAAGCCGGGCGCCAGCACCTTGATCAGCATAAACGCCAGCAAACCCACCGCATAGGCGCGCAAACTAAAGGCCGCCATGGCGGTATCGTGAGCACTGGTACGCCCGTATTGAAACAGCGCCGTCAAAATAGGTTCGGCCAGAATCACCAGCGCCACCATGGCCGGCAGGGCAATCAGACACACCAACCGCACCGCCCAATCCAGAGTATCAGCAAAGGCCTCCGGATCACGCGCCACATGTTGGCGCGACAGATTGGGTAAAATCACCGTGGCAATGGCGATGGCAAATACCCCCAGCGGCAAGTCTGACAAGCGCTCGGAGTAGTACAGCCAGGAGATACTGCCATCGGGCAGCAGCGAGGCAATCACCGTATCCAGCATCAAGTTAATCTGACTGACCGAAACTCCAAACAACGCCGGCACCATCAACACCAGAATGCGCTTAACCCCGGGGTGCGACCAATCCACCACCGGGCGCGGCAGCAATCCCAGCGGCCGCAAAAACGGCAACTGAAAAGCAAACTGCACTACCCCGGCAATCAACACGCCCCACGCCAAACCAATGGCCGGCGTAGCAAACATAGGCGATAACACCAGCGCTGCCACAATCAGGGTGATATTGAGAAACACCGGGGTAAAAGCGGGCACCACAAAGCGGTCATAGCTGTTGAGAATCGCCCCGGTAAACCCGGTGAGCGATATTAAAAACAGGTAGGGGAAAGTGACGCGAATCATCTCTACGGTGAGCGCAAACTTCTCTGGATCATTGCGCAAAAAACCCGGGGCAAACACGGCCGCCACACCCGTAGCACCCACCACCGCCACCACCGTAACCAATAACAATACCAGGCCCAAGACACCTGCCACCCGATCCAGTAGCGCCTTTACCGCCGCCCGGGTGCCCTGGCTGCGGTACTCGGACAACACTGGCACAAAAGCCTGGGCAAAGGCACCCTCGGCAAACAAGCGGCGCATAAAATTGGGGATTTTAAAGGCCACAAAAAACGCATCGGCGCCACCACCGGCACCAATGGTATGAGCAAACACCACATCGCGCACCAGC
>DATBNH010000066.1:0-6837 GCA_036554405.1 Cellvibrionaceae bacterium
TGTGTGCAGAATAACTTCCTCGGCTTGCGGGGGAGGGAAATATACTTTTTTGTGTTCATCGTTCATCGTTCATCGTTCATCGTTCATCGTTCATCGTTCATCGTCCATCGTCCATCGTCCATCGTCCATCGTCCGACGTCGGACGCTAATAAGGTGTCCCATCTTATGGTTTTGTCAAAAGGTGGGGCGAAACTCTCAAATTACAGGCCCATTATAGGATCATCGCCATATGGGCACCGGGTTTCCGGTTTGGCGATAAGCACTGTTTGCAAATCATGTGGCAGACAGTGTTAACCGGTTTTTATTCGGGGATTTCCCAGGCATTAACCGGCTCTCCTTCATGTGGATTTCCCCCTCCTTGGAGGGGTTTTTTTAGCGACACCGCAACCATAATAACGAGGACACCTCCATGAAATACTCTTTAAGCGCCGCCATCAGTTTAATGCTGGCCTTGTCCGCTTGTGGCGGTAGCAGCGATTCATCGCCCAGCTCATCCGTTGCCTCAAGCTCCAGTTCCAGCGAATCCAGCTCCAGCGAGTCCAGCTCCTCCAGCAGTGAGCCCGCCACCGGTGGTACCTGGGAATTGATTTGGGAAGACACGTTTGAAGGTGATGCGATTGATTTGAGCAAGTGGGATCACGAAACCAGTTGTTGGGGTGGCGGCAATGCCGAGCAACAGTGCTACACCGATCGACCGGAAAATTCCTATGTGGCCGACGGCCTGCTTACCATTGTCGCCCAGCGAGAAGATTTTACCGGATCCAACGACCCCAATGGTGTTGGCGGTGAACAGGTAACCTTACCCTATACATCGGCGCGTTTACGCACTCGCGGTTTGGCCGAATGGACCTTTGGCCGTTTTGAGATTCGCGCCAAGTTACCCGAAGGGCAAGGCAGCTGGCCGGCGGTGTGGATGCTGCCCACAAACTCGCCCTATGGTGGCTGGGCCGCCAGTGGCGAGATAGATATTATGGAGGCGGTTAATTTAAAAACCCAATCGGACGCACCGGGTGCTGCCGAGGGTGATCTGGAGTCTCGCGTTCACGGCACCTTGCATTACGGTAGCAGCTGGCCCAATAACGTTTACTCCGGCGCCTCTTATACCCTGCCTGAGGGTGCTAATCCCGCCGATGATTTCCATGTGTATGCACTGGAATGGGAAGAAGATGAAATTCGCTGGTATGTGGATGATGTTCACTATGCCACCCAGCGCTCCAGCGGTTGGTACTCTCAATACGAAGTGGGTGGAGAGTTGATTGATGCCCCGGTGGGCGCGCCTTTTGACCGTCACTCGGCGTTCCATATGCTGATTAACCTGGCGGTGGGCGGCAATTGGCCCGCCAATGTCAACGAGACGGGTATTGATGAGTCGGCCTTTCCGCAAACCTTGCAGGTAGATTACGTGCGTGTCTACGAGTGCAGCGGTTCTACCACCAGTGGTAAAGGTTGCGCCACTATAGGCGAGGATGCCGAGGTTGTGGAAGGCCACACAGCACCACCGTTGGTGGGTAGTGAATTTGCCACGCCGCCACTGTTTAATCTGTTTGGCGACAGCCTGGCCGAGGGCTTGGCGTACAACAGCTACAATCCAATGAACGCAGTGGTTTGGTCGGATGATACTGTTGAAGAGGGCCGAGGCTTTATTTTTAATGTCTCCAAGCCCGCGGTAGATGGCAATGTCTATTTTGAGATTGCTGCGGGCCCGGCGGATCTGACCGCATGGCAGGAATCAGGTATGCTCAAGTTCGATTACAAGATTAACAGTGCCGCCGAGGGTAGCACCTTGTTAATTAAAATCGACAGCGGTTGGCCCAGCGCTAGTGATGTATCAATTCCGGTCTCGTCTGTGGGGGAATGGCAAAGTTACAGTATTGGTCTTGAGCAATTGCGTAGTCGGGGCAACTCTCTGGCCGGAGGCGCTGCAAATTTATCTCTGATTGCCAATATTTTCGTGGTGGAGCCTCACGGCGCCATGGATGTATCGTTTGATAATATTCGACTGGAAGTGGCTGAATAGTGAAAGCGTCGGACGTTTGATGTCGGACGTCTGACGCGGTGTTATTTGTTCAAGCAGAACGGTGAACTCAGTGGTTAATCACCACACCATGCTACGTCCACCACTCCCATCGCAAGCGAAGGGAGTGGGCCGTTTTTTCGCGATTGGTGTAAACGAAAACCCCGAGGTTTCTCCAGCTACAGGGGAACCATCCTCTCGCACACATCCAATACTGAGACCCGCTTGAATGATCAAGCTATTCCGTTGCCTTTTCTGAGGTGGTGCTCTGCTTGCGATACTCCGACGGCGACATGCCGGTTAAGCGTTTAAAAAATCGGTGAAATGCCGACTTACTGTTGAATCCCGCCTGCAATAAAATATCCAGTACCGTTAAATCTGCATGGTCTTTATCGGTTAAGAGCCGCTTGGCCTCTTCCACTCGGTAAGAATTCATATATTCAAAAAAGTTGGTGCCAAAGTGTTTATTGATTACCGCCGATACATCGCGTACCGGTAAGTCGATACGTGTAGAAAATTCTTCAATATTAAGGTTGTGTTGTAAAAAAAGCTTGGCTTCTTCCATGCCTGCGTGCACCTTGGTTATTGCCTCTTCATCGGGCTTGTCGTTACTGATGGTCTTGGTAATTTCGGTAGGCTTGGTGGTGAGCACTTGATGGGCATACATTAAGCTATAGGCAAACAAGCCATTGATCAGTACAAAAATAAGATAATTTTCAGAGATGCCGAGCACATCGGCGGCAGCGATGGACATAAACTGTGCGCTGATATGCACCACCACTGAAAAAGCCCAGCTTAAAGTAAAACCCAAGGCCAGTACCGACAACCAGGCCGGTTCGCTGGACGAAAATGATGAATACTGATCCTTCAATTTACGGTGGTAGCGCATCAGCATATAGGTGGCGGCAACGCCATAGAGAAATGGAATAATCTTGCTGGCGTGCCACAGATAATTCACCACGGTTTCTGTAACCACTGTGGTGGTTTCGCTGCGCCAGAGAAAATTGTCGCTATCGAGCGAAAACGTCAGCAGACAAACCCAGGCGATCGCTATGGGTAACAGATGTAATAAATGACGGGTGCGTAACGCGAATTGGTGCTGAGTGAGCGATGCCACATAAAAATACAATGCCGGGCCCTTGCCCAGGGTGGCGAAAGTCAGAAGATATGGCACCACTTGTAAATCGAAAAAGTCAGCAATGCGTACTTCATCATTCCATAAAATCAGAATACAGGCGGATTGAATGCCGGTAATCAACAGGAAAAGAATTAACAGACCGCTGGTGTGGCGCCGGGAAGAGGCTGGTAACGCCCATTGAAACAGCGCCAGCAGCACACACACAATAATCGTCATGAATAGCACAACATCGTGCACGTTAAAAATGCGAGTATCCATAAGTGGGCCAGTTATTATTGTCAGGTATTGACGCCGATTGTATAAGGCCCGCCTCGCCACCGCAACGACATTGACGGCTTAGTCATGATTGCGCTATCAGCTGGCACCGGGCAAATCGAGGCAGATATAGAGTTTTGGTTGCAGCCCTGCAATTTAGCCAGGCAAAGCAAAGACTGCATGCGCATTACCATTCATTACACTGGTAAGGTGAGCGAGAGAGGATTATGCGATATGATTTGGCTAAGACATTAGAGGAGTAACACTATGATCAAATCACGTGCAGCGGTGGCCTGGGGGCCGGGTCAACCACTCAGCATTGAGGAGGTTGATGTGATGCCCCCTCAGGCAGGTGAGGTGCTGGTGCGTATAATTGCCACCGGCGTCTGTCATACCGATGCCTTCACCCTCTCTGGCGAAGACCCGGAAGGCATCTGGCCCGCTATCCTTGGCCACGAGGGTGGCGGTATTGTTGAGCAAATAGGGGAAGGTGTGACCAGTGTAGCGGTGGGTGATCATGTGATTCCGCTATACACCCCCGAGTGTGGGGAGTGCAAATTTTGTACATCGGGCAAAACCAATTTATGTCAGAAAATACGCGCCACCCAGGGCAAAGGCGTAATGCCCGATGGCACTACGCGCTTTTATAAAGACGGCAAGCCTATCTATCATTACATGGGCTGTTCTACTTTCTCGGAATACACGGTATTGCCAGAAATTTCCCTGGCCAAGGTTAATAAGAGTGCGCCCCTGGAAGAGGTATGCCTGCTCGGTTGTGGTGTGACTACTGGCATGGGCGCCGTGCTCAATACCGCTAAAGTTGAGCCGGGTGCAAGTGTGGCCATATTTGGTTTAGGCGGTATTGGCTTGTCGGCCATTATTGGTGCGGCCATGGCCGGTGCCGGGCGCATTATTGCCATTGATATTAATGAGCGAAAATTTGATCTGGCTAAAAAGCTCGGCGCCACCGACTGCATTAACCCACAGCATTACGACAAGCCCATTCAAGAGGTGATTGTGGAGCTGACCGATGGCGGTGTTGACTACTCATTTGAATGTATCGGCAATGTTAATGTGATGCGTCAGGCACTGGAGTGCTGCCACAAGGGTTGGGGAGAATCGGTCATTATTGGCGTGGCCGGCGCCGGGCAAGAAATCAGCACTCGCCCGTTTCAGTTAGTCACCGGTCGTGTATGGCGCGGCACCGCTTTTGGCGGCGTTAAAGGCCGCTCCGAATTGCCGGGCATAGTTGACGATTATCTGGCTGGTAAATTCAAGCTGGATGACTTTATTACCCACACCATGGGGCTTGATGACATCAACAAGGCTTTTGATTTAATGCACGCAGGCGAATCCATTCGCAGCGTTATTCATTTTGATGGTTAAGGGTAGCTTATGAACATCGAATGCGTCAGCAGCAACAAAACCTTTGGCGGTTGGCATAAACAATACACGCATCAATCTACAGCGCTTAACTGCGCTATGCGCTTTGCTATTTTTTTGCCGCCAACGGTCGAGGCCGGGCAGCAAGTGCCTGTGCTATATTGGTTGTCGGGTTTAACCTGTACCGATGAAAACTTTATGCAAAAAGCTGCAGCCCAAGCAGTGGCTGCCGAGCTGGGAATAGCCATAGTGGCGCCGGACACCAGCCCCCGGGGCGAGGGTGTAGCCGATGACCCAGATGGCGCTTATGATTTAGGCTTGGGTGCAGGCTTTTATGTGAATGCCACCGAGGCGCCCTGGAAAAACCACTACCAAATGTACGATTATGTGGTAACCGAATTGCCCGCCTTGATCGAGGCAAACTTTCCCGTCACGGCTGTGCGTTCTATCAGTGGCCACTCAATGGGCGGCCACGGCGCGTTATGCATTGCCCTCAATAACCCCGATCGTTATCGCAGTGTCTCTGCCTTTAGCCCTATTGCCAATCCAATTAATTGCCCCTGGGGACAAAAAGCCTTTACTGCATACTTGGGCGGTGATAACGAAGCCTGGCGTCAGTACGATGCCAGTGAATTGATGCGCAAAGGTGGGTCAGTGCCGGCGCTGGTGGATCAAGGCGATGCCGATAATTTTTTGGCTGAACAATTAAAGCCCGAGACTCTGACGCAAGCGGCTGAAGCCAGTGGTTATCCGTTGCTACTCAGGATGCAGCCCGGTTATGATCACAGCTATTACTTCATTGCCAGTTTTATTGCCGAGCATCTACGCTTTCATCACCAATATTTGCGCTCGTAAGTTACGGGAAACGGGTGGTGTAAGATTACTAAAAGTTCCTCAGCGCTGAGAAAATTTTCGATCTTATGGTTTTTTACTGAGTGCCAAAGAATCATTTCCACTCACCCCTGAGTTTCTTCATTAGAGATTGGTTGTATGTGTTTTCCTGCATTATTCTCCTGGCTCGGGTACGTCCCCTTTGCTTACAGGCTCCTCATTGACTTTCTCTCGGGCAAATTGCTTTTGCTCCTCGCTGGGCTCAATGCCATCTTGCTGATGTTGGTCGCTGGGTTTCAGCACCAGCGTGGTTAGCAGTGGGAAATGATCGGAGCCGAAATCATCTAAACGCTGCATGGCGGCCAGGAAAAAGTGTGATGAATGGAAAAGATGATCCAGCGGCCAACGTAAAAACCAGTGATGCGCATGGAATGTATTGAACATGCCGCGCCCCACGCGTGGGTCTAATAAGCCGCTAATAGCACGAAAACTGCGCGTAGTGCGCGACCATGCCACATCGTTAAGGTCGCCGGCAACAATAGTGGGTTGTTTGGCATCGGCAACACTGTGGGCCACCACTAACAATTCAGCATCGCGCTCGCTGGACTCATCATTTTCCGTGGGCGATGGCGGCGCCGGATGTAAAAAATGACAGCGTACCGACCTGCCAGAGGGTAAGAGTACGGCGGTATGTATGGAGGGTTTATCGTCTTCCACTAAATAATCAACCTGGGTATCGATCAGCGGCAAGCGTGAATACACATGCATCCCGTAAAGGTTATCTAACGGGCACTTGACTGTGTATGGGTAATCGTTTTCCAGGACATCCAGTTGTGTTTGCCACCATTGGTCAGATTCCAGTGTCAGTACTATATCGGGTTGATGTTGTCGGATAATGGTCAATAACTCTGGTGCCCGTCGATTAGGCGTGAGCACATTGGCAGTAATAATGCTGAGAGTATTGCCCGGGTCTGCGGCCGCAATTGCTTGAACTTCTTTTTTATAAAGGGCGGTATAGGGCAAAATCCACCAGCATTTATAAATAAGGCCACTTAACGCACAGGCCATTAATACAATGCTCAGTAGCGATAGCGGCAGATATACCATTATTGCTAGAAGCAAGAGGCACCAGCAAATTGAGACTTGTAGCCGTGGAAAATCCAGCATTCTGATCGGCCAGGCCTGAATGCGCAGTATAGGTAAAAAAGTGGCCAGT
>DATBNH010000103.1:0-20051 GCA_036554405.1 Cellvibrionaceae bacterium
CGACAATATCCTTCCGAAAACGCGTTAATACCGCTTCGGTGGACTGACTGTCATATACCTTGGGGCTGGCGGCAGTGTCCTGACTGATGTAGCGATTTAAGCCGCCCAGAGTGGTGATGATTTTTTCGTAGTTATCGAGCGCTTGATCCAATAGCGCCAGGCCCTGCCCGCGCTGCCAGGGTGAATCGGGGCTGTCGGAGAGGGTCAGGTGCAAATAGCCCCGCGACAGATCATCGCCGGCTCGGCTCAATTGCTGTAGCACACCGGTGGCCAGGGTAAATTGCTGCTTGTGGTACAGATACAATCCGGCCAGCACCATGGTAATAATCAAGGCGCCAATAATGGGGGCCCAGGAGTTATGTTGTTGCAGCGGTGCTTTGAATAATGACCACTTCACGGTGTGCCCTCTCGGCTGCCCGAGGGAATGTGGTCATCGGTTGCGGCCAACACTTCAGCCTGAACGCGATTCCATTGTTGACGCAAGTGTTCGGCTTTTCGGTTAAAGGCGAAGGCTACCTGATCTTGAGTATGATGACTTTGCGCAGTGATCAGCGGCAGCAAGCGCAAGTTTTCAGGTTTTAAATCGAAAAACACCTTGAGGCTGGGCAGTGACAAGGCGAGCACATCGGCGCGTTTGTTTTTAAGGGCAATGTTGCCGGTATAGGCATCGGGAACCATTAACAATCGGTGGCGGGGTAACCCCAATTCCAGCAGGCGGCGATGCTCTACCGAGTTGTGCAAAACCGCCACGGTATAGTCGTAGTTGCGCACCAGGCTAGTATAGGACAGCGGGGGTATGGGGGTGTCGGCGCGCACCAGTAATCCTGAGGAAACCTGATGCACAGGATCAGAAAAGGCCACCTGTTGCTGTCGCTCGGGAGTGATAAACAAGCCAGCCGCGACCACATCAAATCGGTTTTCCATCAGCCCCGGCAGCAGCTCGGCAAAGCGCACCTGAATCCACTCAATATTGTCGATACCCAGGGAGTGGCTGATTTGTCGCGCCAACTCCGGTGCCCAGCCGGTCACATAACCGCTGTCGTCAACATAAGCATAGGGTAGCTCCACGGCGTAGCCTATACGGATAAGTTGTTGCTGTTGCAGCGTTGTAAAAGAGCTGTCGCGGTAGAGTTTAATCCACAATGCCGCGCTCAATGCTATCAGCACGGCGAGGACAATCCCGCGTGTTACCACTGCCATATTGCGCGTCTCTCGATTGATTACAGCCTGCCCCAAGCTTGTGAACTGCCTGTGAGTATAGTGCACTCAAAGCGGTGTTGCTTGGCAGGTAGGGTAACCACCGAGTGGCCAAAAGCGACGGTTGAGATAAACTCTTGTGCCTTTTTACTCGAAGCTGTCATATGCTTGTAACAATAAGTGCCTTAAATACGCTGCATGACAGATATTCAGCAGAGGACTTGGCCGCTACTATGAACAATCGCACCATTTTGATCGTCGATGACGAATCCGCTATTCGCGATATGTTGCGGGTGGCATTAGAGATGGCGGAGTATCGCTGCCTGGAAGCGGGTAATGCGGGCGATGCCCATGCCCTGATCGTCGATGAGAAACCGGATTTGATCCTGCTCGACTGGATGATGCCTGGCACCAGCGGCATTGAACTGGCGCGCCGGCTCAAGCGCGATGAGGTTACCGCGGCTATTCCCATTATTATGCTCACCGCCAAAGGCGAGGAAGATAACAAGATTCAGGGCCTGGAAGTGGGGGCCGATGATTACATTACCAAGCCCTTTTCACCCCGTGAACTGGTGGCCAGGCTCAAGGCGGTGCTGCGCCGTACCGGCCCCGATGCCGTTAGCGAACCGATTATTGTGCAGGGCTTGTGCCTGGATCCCGCCAGCCACCGAGTGACCATTAACGATAAAGATGTGGAAATGGGCCCTACTGAGTTCCGCCTGTTACAGTTTTTCTTGACCCACCAGGAGCGCGCCTACACCCGCAGTCAATTGCTGGATCACGTCTGGGGTGGTAATGTCTATGTGGAAGAGCGCACGGTAGATGTGCACATTCGCCGCTTGCGCAAGGCGCTGATGATTGATCAGCATGAAAATCTGGTGCAGACAGTACGCGGAACCGGCTACCGTTTTTCTATTAAAGCAGGCTAAGGCGGAAAATTTTGCTCCAGGGTTTTTATGTCGAGCTGAAGCGATTGGCAAAAATTCTTGCCGTAGCTGCCGTTATCGGTCTGATATTCGATATTTTACTGGCGTCTTTGTTGGCCGCCTCCTGGGTCTACATTCTCTGGTGCCTGGGGCAGATGCGCAGGCTCAACCTGTGGCTCGATTCCGACCGTAAAGAGGCTCCGCCCGAGGCCAGCGGCCTGTGGGGTGAGGTGTTCGATGCCATTTACCATATGCGCCGCCGCCAAAAGCGCGAGAAAAAAAACCTGCAAGCGGTGATTAACCGCGTGCAAGAGACCACCTCGGCGCTGAAAGATGGGGTGATTTTGCTCGATTGGCGCGGCTATCTTGACTGGTGGAACCCCTCGGCGCAGCGTCTGCTGGGGTTTTACAACTCCGATCAGGGGCAGTCGGTGATTAATTTTATCCGTCACCCACGCTTTGTCGACTACTTTGAGGCCGGCGACTACAGCGAGCCGCTGGATATTCCCTCGCCGCGCTTTCCCGCTAAGCGCCTGCAGTTTCAGATTACCCGCTTCGGCAAGAACGAGCGCTTGCTGGTGGTGCGCGATATTACCCAGATTTACCATTTAGAGCAGATGCGCAAGGATTTTGTCGCTAACGTCTCCCACGAGCTGCGCACCCCCTTAACGGTGATTTCCGGTTATCTGGAAACACTCGCCGATAATAACACCCTGGTCGCCTGGGATAAGCCGCTGGAGCAAATGCAGCAGCAATCAAAGCGAATGTCGCTGTTGATTAACGATTTAATCACCTTGTCCAAGCTCGAGACCACCGATGCCGGCTTTAATCAAAAACCTATGCCGCTCAGGTCATTACTGGAGATTGTCAAATCCGAAGCCGAGATTTTGGCCAGTGATAAAAGCCAGGTGATCCATTTTGAGTGCGATACACAGACCCCTGTGGTGGGCAATGAAAAGGAGCTGCACAGCGCTTTTTCCAATCTGGTGGTCAATGCGGTTAAATATACGCCCGCTGGCGGCCGCATTGCCATGCGCCTGTGGCATAGCGGGCCCAGTGTATTCTTCTCGGTGAGCGATAATGGCACAGGCTTTGACCCCAAACACATCCCCCATCTGACCGAGCGGTTTTATCGCGTGGATGCCAGCCGCAATAGCGGTACCGGCGGCACCGGTCTTGGTCTGGCTATTGTTAAGCACGTATTGTTGCGCCACGACGCCGAGCTGCAAATTAACAGCGAAGTAGGTAAAGGCAGCGTGTTTACTTGTGTTTTCCCCGCTGTTGATGCACGCCATGGCATTCGCCCGGTGGAGCGAAAAACCTTCAAATAGTCCCCCGTCCCGCTATTACACTTTTTTATCGATCGGGTAAGTCTCGGCTGGTGAATCACGGTAAACTGTCTGTTATCTTTCAATAACAGTTGCGGTGATTGCCGGTTATGAAAAAGAGTTTTTATTTGCTGATCTGCCTGTGTCTACACGGGCTTGCCATTCACTCGGTTGCCGCAGAGCCTGCCGATGTCAGTACTTTCTATGTGAAAGGCCGCCATTTGTATGACCCCTGCGGTGAGCAGGTGGTATTGATGGGCCCCAATAAAATGGTGTATTGGACCGATCGTACCGGGCTTTCCAGCTTTACTGAAATTGCCAAAACCGGTGCTAATACGGTGCGTATTGTCTGGACAGTCGAAGGCAGCGCCGATGAGCTGCATACGGTACTGACCAACGCCTATCAACAGCAGCTCATTCCCATTATCGAGCTGCACGATGCCACTGGCGACTGGTCTAAACTGCCGCAATTGGTGGATTACTGGACACGCCCGGATATAGCGGCGGTTATTGTTGAACATCAGCGCTATACCCTGGTCAATATCGGCAACGAAGTGGGCGACAAGGTGGCGGCTGAGGCTTTTCTTGCCGGCTACACCACCGCTGTCACCCGGTTGCGCGAAGCGGGCTACCGCATGCCGCTGATGATTGACGGGACCGAATGGGGCAAAAATATCGAGATATTGCGCACCCAGGGCCCGGCACTGATTGAGGCCGACCCACTGCGCAATCTGCTGTTTTCGGTACATATGTGGTGGCCCGAGATGTGGGGGTACAACCGCTTGCGTATTCGCGAGGAAATCGAGCTGGCTGTAGCGCAGCAGTTGCCGCTAGTGATTGGTGAATTTGGCAACCGCTGGGACGACTCCGAAGGCGGCGCCATTGCCTGGCGCACTATCGTCACTGCGGCGCTGGAGCATAAAATAGGTTTTTTGCCCTGGTCCTGGGGGCCGGGCAATCAACCCCAGCGGCATCTGGATATGAGCACCGATGGCACCTATGATGGCCTCACCGGCTGGGGGCGAGAGTTAATGCTGGATGCGCCCTTTGCCATCAGCAAACACGCGGTGCGCCCGCATTTTTTGCAGCATGGCCAGTGCAAAGCACCCTAGCCGATTTAAACCACAGTAACAGTGAGCAGCCCAATGGCTTTACCCGAAGATCATGCCCCAAGCGTGCACAAACGCAATTTTGTTGCCCGAGGCGTCCAGCGTGTCAAGGGTAAGTACGCCCTTAAAATTCGCGACAAAGCCATTGAGCGGGCGCGTACGCGTATCTATTTGCACGGCAAAAAGCCGGAGGATTATGAACCCGAAGTACTGGAAACCATTGTTAAGGAGGAAGAGGATAAAATCGTCAGCGAGTATAAAAGCCGGGGCATTTTGGGTTTGCTGGCGGCGCTGGGTTTGAGTTTCTTTTAGCTATGTTTCGCTTTTTGGCTAAGTCGGCTCTGGCGACTGTGTTGTTCAAGCGCTATCGCCGCACCATTATTTCCACCCTGCTGCTGTTTGCTGCGTATTTTTTTATCAGTATGATTCACGGAGATTATGTCAGCTATGCCACCAGCGCCGACGATAAACAGTTTCTGTGGATTTCATTTTTGTTGAAGTGGGCGCTGCTGATAGGGCTCAGTTTATTGTATTACTTTTACAACGCGCGATTATTGGACAACTCGCCCAAACCACCGGAAAAATCACTTCCAGCAAAAACGGCAAAGCGTGATCAGGCCCCGGATGGCGAAACTAATAGCAAGGTGGCCGATCCGTTTGAGGCCATTCGACAAAAAGATAAGCTGCAAACTCGCGGCGATGTTTTTCTGAAAAACTCCCATAAAAAACAATAAGGGCGAAGTTATGTACTCAAAGGCGCACAGAGCATGTTGTTTATGGCTGTTGTTATGGGCTGGTGCAAGCTTTGCGGTACCGGCTGAAAACGAAAAAGCCCAGGCACTGTTCGAGCAGTTTTTTGAAGAGCGGGTGTCATTGAGCCCCACGTATCAGGCCCGTTTGGGCCGTAAAACCCGCAGCCACGAGTGGGATGATATCAGCCCGGCACAAACCGAGATTTATCATCAGCTTTACCGCGATCAATTGCACCGGCTCAAGCAGCTGGATGCGAGCGAGCTCAATGAAGATAACCAGCTTAATGTAGAGCTGATGCACTACGAGCTGGAGCAAAGTATTGACAGCTTTCGCTGGCGTGATCATAACTACCCGGTCAATCAAATGTTCGGCCTGCACGCCGGTGTTCCAGCATTTTTAATTAACACCCACCGCATTAGTGATATTGCCGACGCCGAGGCCTATGTGGCGAGGTTGCAGGGCGTGGGTAAGCTGATTGATCAGTTGATTGCCAATCTGGAGCGCCGGGCTAACAAGGGCATAGTGGCTCCAAAGTTTGTTTACCCCTATGTGCTGGACGATAGCCGCAATGTTATTACCGGTAAACCCTTTAGCGTTGGCGAAGCCAGCCCGCTATGGGCCGATTTTACGCGCAAGCTGGATGCGCTGGAGTTGGCCGATAATGAGCGTCAGCCATTGCTGGCCGCTGCGCAAAAAGCCTTGTTGCAAAATGTGGAGCCGGCCTACCTGCGGCTGATTACTGCATTACAGGGTCTGGAAGAAATGGCCGACGACCGCGCTGGTATTTGGAAATTACCCGATGGTGAAGCGTTTTATCGTCAGGCGCTGAGCAATACCACTACTACTGAATTGAGCGCCGACGAGATACACGCTATCGGTCTGGCTGAGGTGGCCAGTATTCATCAGCAGATGCGTGAGTTAATGGCGAGTATTGGTTATGAAGGCAGTCTGGCGGAATTTTTTATGTTTACCCGGGATGATAAGCAGTTTTATTATCCGGATTCCGAGGCGGGCCGCGCCCAGTATTTGGCCGATACCCAAGCGGTTATTGATGCTATGCGTGAGCGCCTGCCCGAGCTGTTTGGGCATTTACCCAAGGCTGCATTGGAGGTTAAGGCGGTGGAGCCTTTTCGCGAAAAATCCGCTGGCAAGGCTTTTTATCAATCGCCTGCCGAGGATGGTTCTCGCCCGGGGATTTATTACGTTAACCTGCACGACATGAGCGCCATGCCACGCTATCAGATTGAAGCGCTGGCTTATCACGAGGCACTACCCGGGCATCATATGCAAATTGCTATCGCCCAGGAGATGGACAATCTGCCGTCTTTTCGCCGCTATGGACATTACACCGCTTACATCGAAGGCTGGGGACTCTACGCCGAGCGGGTGCCTAAAGAGATGGGATTTTACGCCGACCCCTATTCCGATTTTGGTCGCCTGAGTATGGAGCTGTGGCGCGCCATACGTTTGGTGGTGGATACCGGATTGCACCATAAGAAATGGACGCGGGAACAAGCGATTGATTATTTTGTTGAAAACAGCCCCATGACCCGCGCCGATGCCACTCGCGAAATTGAACGTTATATCGTCATGCCAGCCCAGGCCACCGCCTACAAGATCGGTATGAATAAGTTGCTCGAGCTGCGCGCGCAAGCGCAGCAAACACTCGGCGAACAGTTTGAGCTTCGCGCTTTTCACGATCAGGTATTAGGCGGCGGTGCTCTGCCATTGATTATTCTGCAGCGCCAGATTGAGCAGTGGGTTGCTGAACAACAACCCGCGACGAGCTCTTTGGAGTGATATACTGGGCTTTACATTTCACATGATTAAAAGAGTTTTTATGTCAATGATTTCACGCTTTCGTCTACTGCCTTCTCTACTTGCTATAGTGCTGTGTATTGTGGCCTTGCCCGCCAGTGCTGAGTTGCGCGAAATGGGTAGCGATTTTCGCCGCATGCTATCTAATTACCATATGACTGCTACCATCGCCCAGCAGTGCCCTGAGCTGGAAATGCCTGAGCTGGTAGCGCGCCCTCTAGTGGAGCGCAGTATGCAGGAAAAAGTTGGTATGGAAGCTTTCGTTAATCTTATGATCGCTATTCAAAAATCGGACTTGCGCAGTAATGCAGCGGCCACGGTTGAGAAGTTGATGACGCAGGTCGAAGGCTGCGATGATGAGCGGCTACCCGTGGTATTGGAGCGTATAGCCAATGTACACAGCGAAGCGTATCAGCGTTTTCAGCAAGCCCCGGCACTGGTTAAGCCCAAAGACGTGCCAGTGCCCCTGCGTCGCAATTGATCGGTGTAAGTGAGCTGCATTGTGTGCACTATCCGTCAATTTTCTAACCCTCCTCTGCGAAAATACCAGCAGTAGCTACACTTGTTGATTAACGATCAAGCTGTTTAATCAACAAGGTGGTGGCTGATGATTTTTTCCAAACGGGCGTGTGTACTTCTGTGCGGGTTGCTGTTGAGCGCAACCGGCACCATGGCTCAATCGGTGGTCGGCCACTGGGTTACCATTGATGACAAACAGGATATTGAAAAGAGTATAGTCTCCCTTTCCATTAACAGCGGCGGCGAGCTGGAGGGCACTATCGTGAAGTTGCTCGACAGGAACGCTGAAACGACCCACTGCCACAAATGTCCGGGCGATCTCAAGGATCAGCCCTTGGAAGGCCTGCGCTTTATGTGGGGGCTTTCCCCAGAAGATGCACCTGAGAATGCCCGCCGCTGGCAAGACGGCGAAATACTGGATCCCAAAAGCGGTAAGGTTTACCGCGCCAAGCTCAACCTCAGCGATGACGGTCAGTCCCTTATGGTTAGAGGCTTTGTGGGTCTATCTTTGTTTGGCCGTACGCAAACCTGGCATCGTCATGTCGGGCCCTATGCCGATTCTGGCGATTAATCCGTAGCGGTTAATGTCGACAGGCGTACATCGGCGCCCAGTACGCGCAAAAGGCGTTGATCCTGATCCAACAGGGGTACGGCCACAGTAAAACAAAACGCGTCGGTGGCGTCGGAGCGGTACACCTGACTGATATGCGCTTGTCCGCTATCGCACACCGCCTGAAACCAGTGGCGACGGCTCCAGTCGCGACCGCGCGCACTATGCCCGTTATCTTGTTGTAAATCTTCGGCAAAAATATTGGCGCTGAGCTGCTTGCCATCATGATTAACCAGGTACAAGAGCTCAAAACGCGGGTCGTGTTTGAGTGCGGTGCGCAAGGCCAGCTCCACCTCTTCACTGGTGCCGTGGGCAAGCGAACTGCTGGCGGCCAGTTTTTGCACCGCTTGGCAGGCCTGGTGGTGCAAACTAAGTTGAAAGCCGCCTAAGCCTTCCAGCAAATGATCACTGGTGGCGTGTACGGATTTGCCCAGCTCACTGATTTGCCGCGCGCTGTCGAGCAGTTGATTGGCGGCGGCTGAGACGGTGTGCACGTCCTGATTCATGGCGCTGACGGCGGTGCCGATTTGGCCGGTACCCGTGGCGATAGCACTGACTCGGGTGTCCAGCTCGTCCATGGCTGAGCGCACTTCTCCCAGTTCGGAGCGCATAGCATGTACGCCGCTTTCTCCCGCCGCCACCGCTACTTGCATGTGTTGGCCGGCGTCGGTGAGCTCGCCCATATCGCCGCGAAAGCGCTCAATAATGGCCGCTACCTGATCGGTGGCATCGGTGGTGTGATGAGCCAGCCGTCGCACTTCTTCGGCCACTACCGCAAAACCGCGTCCATGTTCGCCGGCGCGCGCCGCTTCGATGGCAGCATTGAGCGATAACAGGTTGGTCTGTTTGGAAATATCGGCGATAACACCGATAACCTGCATTACCTCTTCCAGCTGTGCCTGCAGCCGCCCTATGGCACTGCCTAAGTGTTTTTCGCTGTGGCTGATCACACCGATATGCTCCAGCACCTGGCCACTACCGGTTTCACATTGGCGCAGCGCCTGGGCCACCTGCTTGGAAAATTCTGCCATATCACGTGCGCCTGGCACCAGCTCGGCCTCCAGCGTGGTGGTTACCTCTTCGCTGGTGCTGGCAATGGTATCGGAGGCGCGGGCGAGATCGTGGCCCGTGGCCTCGGCGGTGCCCGCTAACGCGCGTAGTGTCGGTGCTTGCCCGGCAATACTCACCGCCGCCGATAAACTGATGCCGATACGCTGGTGTAGTGTCTCCAAAAACTGATCAATACGCCGCCCTGCGGCATCATCGCTGCCGAGCCGGCGGGTTAAATCTTGGTGGGATAAGAGGTCATCCAGACGTGCGGCGGTATTAATGCGGCCCCAGGGCCAGGCAAAGCTTGTCATGATCAGTATTCTCCCTTAAATGCGCAGTAGGGAATTACAGCAAGCCATGTGCCATTTTGCGCCAGATGGCCAAGAGCCTGATGCTTTGGGGCTCGTGACCAGATGGGATGTGAGAGACGGAGCCACGTGAGTGGGATTGTGCCCTGGCTTGTGGCTCGGCAACAGCGTGGCGCCGCTTTTTAGGGCGAATTTATAGCGGTGCCCTTTAGTGAATAACCCAGCTGATGGCAAAACCGCCACTGTAATTGTGCTCGGTTTCCACCAGCGGGCTGTGGCGAAAGTCGGTGCCTTGCAAATTTGAATAGCGCCCATAGAAGGCATACCAGAAACTGCCGTGGCGCCGGGTGACGGCAAATTGCGCATTAAAGCCGTTGTAGCCGCTGCTGGCATCAAAGCGTGGTCGCTCGGGTAGGGCGTATTCGGGTTCTACGCTGTAATAATAATTATGATACTCGCCCGAGGCGAATACCGGGCCTGCACGCAGGTTCCACAGCCAGTTGCCTGTCATCTTGTGGCGATAGACCAAAGATGGCGCCACTACCACGCCAATAAACTCTGGGCTGCCCCGGCCCACGGTAATGACGGCGCGGGCGGGTAGGGTGGCAGATAGCCCTTCGCGAAAACTGTCGCCGGTTAAGTTGATGTTGAGCGCGGGGCCCGCTTCCAGGGTTGAGGCCAAGCTTGGCATACCTTCGCGGAGGGCATTTTTGTCGCTATCGGGGGTCACCGAAACCGCCATGCTGGCGGTAAATTCAAGCCGGTCAGTGGTAAAAAATTCACCGCGCACGCCATCGCGGTCGGTGCGAATAATGGGGCCGCGATAGACCACATAGGGAATAGGGGCAATATAGCTGCGATTGGTTTTGGAGCCGCGATAATCCGGTGCGGTGATGCCGCCGAGGCCGATGCCCAGCTCCCAGCGTTTGTCGTCTTCGGCCACCGGTTGCGCCAGGCTGGTGCTGGCATAGAGGGCTAACCCCAATAGGGCGGTTACCTTGAATAATGTCATAAAGCCTCGTCAGTGTAAGGTAGTGGGGCCAAACAGGGCACGAATATCCTGGCTGTCAAAACGGTAGTGCTGGTTGCAAAATTGGCAGTCAATATCGATAACCTGGGTTTCGGCCAATAGCACATCCACCTCAGCCTGGCCCAGGGAGCGCAAGGCTTCGGCGCTGCGCTCGCGCGAGCAACTGCATTTAAACTGAATGGCTGCGGGGCTGAACAGGCGCACCGAGTGCTCGTGAAACAAGCGGTAGAGCAGGGTACTGTGTTCGATGCTTTGCAGCTCCTGGTCAGTGACTGTGGCCGCCAGGGTGGTGATGGTTTCCCAGTGATCGCGATTTTCATCGTCACTGGCCACCTGTTGCGGTAGCGCTTGCAATAACAAGCCCGCGGCGCTGTGCTCGCCGGCCGAGAGCCACAGTCGCGTGGCCAGTTGTTCCGATTGGGCAAAGTAATGCTCCAGGCACCCAGCCAGAGTGTCAGCCTCTAGCGGCACTATGCCTTGGTAGCGTTCGCCGCGCGTAGGGTCGAGGGTGATCGCCAGCACACCCTTGCCGAGAAAATCGTGCAAGTTGGCGCCAGTAGACGGCAACGGCTCGGCCTCGTTGAGACGCACAATCCCGCGCACATCGCTGTGATGGGTGCATTCGGCCATCACCAGGGACAGCGCGCCTTCACCGCGCGCCTGCAGGGAAATAAGCCCGTCAAATTTCAGCGTGCTGGACAGTAGCGCGCAGGCGGCGACAAATTCTCCCAGCAATTGCGTGATCTCGCTGGAGTAATTGTTGTTGGCAGCGATGCTGGCAAAGCTGTCGGTGAGAGTGACTATCTCGCCGCGAATATCGCAGTTATCAAACATAAAACGGTGCAGTAAATCGGTCTGGCTCATAACGCTGGAGGGTCTCGCTATCGGGAAAAAAGGTTAACAATCAGCAATGCTCTTTAACGTAGCGCTCCATTTCAGCTTGACGCTGCTGGCGTTCGCGCTCGGATACTTTCACAGGCTTGCCGTCATCATCGATAAAATTAACCGGCCCGCTGATATCGCGCAGGTATTGGCGCGCGCCTCGGCAATGGCGTGCGCGCTCTTGTGCTTGCTGTTGGTTCTCTCGGGCCTGTTGTTGTTGCAAATGACGATCCTCCTTGGGCAACACATTATTCAGTGCCCGGCGGGCTTCGCGGCTGTCGTCAATATTGATGGGTTTGACTTCAACTGCTTCAACCTCCATTTCTTTGTCGGGGGCATCCGGCTTGCGGTCGCTAAAATGTACCTTGCCGTCAGCATCGGTCCAGCGATACAGCTCGGCTTTAAGGGGCAAAGTTACCAGTAGCAAAGCCGCCATAACAATAGAAATACGTGTTTTCATAAGTCTCTCCCTCTCCTTGCTATTGCTAATCTGCTTGCTCTGATGCATTCCCTGAATAGGGCAGTTGCAAATCTTTGCCGGTAGCCGGCTAGTCTGGATCATTGATATTTTTAAAGCGATGAATCTGCCGGCGCTCTTTTTTGTTGGGGCGATGATCGCTGGCAATAAAAGCGCCGAGCCCAGCCTTGCGTTCGGCGGCTCGGGTTTCTCTCAAGGCGATACTGGTTTCGGTTTCGCGGTACAGTTGTTGCGCTTCGGGTGCGCCTCGGCGCTGCTCCGACAGGGCCAGCACTTCCACGGTTTTGTCATCATAACCCTGGCGAATGGTGAGTAGCACTCCGCTGGTAATTTCGCGGCTGGCCTTGATGCGCTGACCATCGGCCTGCACCTTGCCGCTTTCCAGCGCCTGTTTGGCGAGGCTGCGGGTTTTAAAAAAACGCGCCGCCCACAGCCATTTATCAATACGGACCTTCTCCAGCATGGACTTACCGCTTTATCTCGGCGGGCATAATTTCATTGAAATGCCGAATGGCCGGGTATTGATTAATTTGCCTCGGAATCTGGCTGTCGGGCTGATGAATAGCCAACAGATGGCCGATGCCGAAATCTCGGGCCGAATCGAGCACCGTGAGAGTGTCATCAATAAACAAAGTCCGGGCCGGCTCAAAAGGCTCGCGCAGCGCCAAAGCCCGCCAAAAGTCCTGAGCCTCTTTGGGGTGCTGGAACTCGTGGGCAGAGACTATCAGATCCAGCCACTGATCAATGGCGGTTACTTCAAATTTTAGCGACATGCTCTGGGGGTGGGCGTTGGTAACCAGCATCGCCTGTTTGCCATGCTGACGCAGACGCCTCAGAAATTCCTCTACATGGGGGCGAACCTGAATTTTGTGTTTCACCTCTTCTTTCAGCGCACGAATATCCAATTGTAAGGTGTCTGACCAGAATTCCAGACAGTACCATTGCAAGCTGCCCTGACGGGCCTGAATACTGGCCGCCAGCGACTCGCGGGCGGCGTCAAAAGGCTTGCCGTGAATTTCGGCGTAGCGTTGAGGCAGATGCTGTACCCAAAAATAGTTATCAAAGTGCAGATCCAGCAGGGTCCCGTCCATGTCCAGCATCACGGTGTCTATTGCCTGCCAATCGATCATAGGGTACCTCTGGCGATATCCTTAAGGTGTTCTTAAGGTATAAAGTTAACGGCGTTTGATTGTATCACTCTCCTTAAGGCCTGACACAATTTCTATATGAATCCCGTCGGATAAGCCCACCTCTACCTGTCGGCGCTCAAACTGCTGCGGTGCGGTTTGTACCTCGACAAAGTGTTTGTCTTCTTCAATAATCAGATTGCGTTCGTTAATGGCCAGTACATCATCGCGCCGGTCAAGCACAATGTCGGCATTGGCACTGTAGTTGGCGCGCAAAAAGTCTTGCTCTTGCAGGGTGACGGCGGCGCGAATCTGGAACTTTATGGTACCTTGATCCTGTACGCCTTTGGGTGATATGTATTCAAGTACGGCAGTAAAGGGCTCGCCATCCAGCGCGCCCACATCCAGCAAGAGATCCATCCCTTCGCGGATTTTACCCACTTCGCCCTCGTCGATCATGCCCTCAAAGATCATATCGGTCATATCCGCCAATACAGCGATGGTGCTGCCTGGGCCATAGGTGCTGGACTCGACAATAAAAGCGCCCTCGCGCTGGGGGATGTCCAGCACCATGCCGTCGGTGGTGGCGCGAATGACGTTGGAGACCAGATCGGAGCTTTTGGTAGAGCCCTCTTTGATCAGCAGCAAGTTGTTCTCTGCCGACTGCATACTTTCCCTGCGCAGGTTGTACTCCAGCAAAAAGCGATTGTATTCCGAAGCGGAAATCAGCTTTTGTTCCATCAGATTTTTCTGCCGCGCCAGTTCTTGCTCGGCATTTTGCAAACTGATACGGGCCGACTCCAGCTGGGACTCGGCATTGTTGAGCATCAGCATATTGGGTGCCAAGGTGATTTTGGCGATCAGGTCTCCGCGCTCAACAGTTTGACCGGCCTCTACATACAGCTGTTCCACGACGCCGGATACCTGGGAGGTGACGTTGACCTCCCGGCGCGGAATTACCTTACCGGTAGCTACGGTTTTATTGATTATGTTGGTCGTGATGGGATTGTCTGTTTCATATACCACAGGTTGCTCCTGCGATTTACTAAACAGAAACATAGCGGTACCAATAAATACCAGCGCCACAACCAATGCTATAAAAATCCAGAAAAACTTTTTCATGTGATCCTTCTTGTATTAACAGTCAATAAAAATTATTCGTCTTGCAGTGCCGCAATGGGATTAACCTTGGCCGCTTTAACAGCGGGCAATAGCGATGCCAGAAGACCGGAAAAAATTAGTACTACCACGGCAGTCAGTGCGGTGGCAAAATCTACCTCGGGGTTTTCAAAAAGTTCAGTGCCACCAGCGGCTTGCAGTAGGGCTGATATGCCTTCAAGTAAAAACACTCCCACCACCAGCCCCATATAACCGGCTACCGCGGTTATTAATACAGATTCCTGTACAATCATGGCGACAATGGATGAGGGCGTGGCGCCCAGGGCCTTGCGTACGCCAATTTCGCGGGTACGTTCTTTAACCACAATCAGCATAATATTACCCACGCCAATGGCACCGGCCATAATAGTGCCGATAGCCACCAGCCAGCTGAAAAAGCCAATGCCCAAAAACAAACCATTGATTTTGTCGAACTCAACTTGCAAGTTGAAGCTGCCAAAGACGCCCGCGTCATCCGGGTGTACTTTATGGCGCGCGTGCATAAAGGCTTTAACCTCCTGCTCGACAGCGCGGGCGTGAATGCCTGCTTCGGGCAGAATAATAAAGCTGCCAATCCAGCTGCTCTGGTTAAATGCGTGACGAAGTGTGTCGTTGGGAATATAAATTTTTTCCTCTTCCTGGGTGGTGTTGCCGCGCGACAGAGAGCTAAATGTTCCCACCACCTGAAAGCTGATGCCGGACACGGTAATATATTCACCAATAGCGTTTTCACCGGGCTCAAATAAAATGTCTTTTACCCGTGAGCCTATTACCGCTACCTTGCGATTTTCCCGGTCGTCAATGGCATTAATAAAACGCCCGTCAGTCATTTTCACCGAGTGAATCTCGGCCATACCCGCATGGGATCCCTGCACAAAAAAAGTGCCGTTGTTGTTTTTGTAAACCGTATAAGGTGGCGAGCCGCCCCAAATCCCCACACTGTTTTGACCGCGAATAAATTTAACACTGTCGATGTTCTCTTCAATGGCGGTGATATCTTCGGGCTTAAGCACAATGCGCCTGCCGGTAGACATGCCCTGGTAGGGCATTTGCGTTTCGGCGGCGGACCACAGCCAAATGCCGTTGGGCACTTGCGGGAAGCCTGCCATCACGCCATTCTCCATGCCTTTGCCAGCCCCCAGTAGTACGGTGAGCATAAAAATGCCCCAGAACACACCAAACGCTGTCAACGCGGTGCGCAATTTGTGCTGGCCCAGAGTGAAAAATATTTCCCGCCATTTGTCGGTATCAATCATTTGCGTGCGCTCATTCTATTCGGCTCTCATCGCTTCAATAGGCATAATTTTGGCCGCTCTCAGTGCCGGTGCCAAACCCGCCAGCGCGCCCACGGTTATCAGCAAAATAACAGCGGTAACGGCCACTTGAAAATCTACTTCGGGGCGCTTGAAATACTCCATTTCTACGCCCGATGCTGCAAGGCCATAGGCCATTAATTCCACCAGCCCCACGCCTATTACGAGGCCGGCATAACCGGCAATGGCTGTTACCAAAACAGATTCCAGCAACAGGGTGCTGACAATACTAAAAGGCGTAGCACCCAAGGCCTTGCGAATACCAATTTCGCGGGTGCGCTCTTTAACGGTAATAATCATAATATTACTGATGCCGATAATGCCCGCCATCAGTGTGCCCAGACCAACAAACCAGATAAACGCATTAATGCCAATAAATAGCCCATTAACCATTTTTGCCGGTTCGGCAAAATTAAACGATTGGACGGCCCGGCGATCGTCGGGCGCTACCTGATGGCGCTGCTTGAGCAGCTCAAGAATTTGTTGTTCCAGCGCAAAACCATCAACCCCGGGAGCCGGTCTTGCCCAGATAACATGCACCTGGTTGCCACGGCCAAAAGTCTTGGAGAAAGTGCTGTAGGGAATATAAATACGCTCGGAGTCGCGGCCATTGTTGTTGCGGTCGTGAAAAACACCGATGACTTTTAATGTGATGTTGTTGACTTCAATTTGCTTGCCTACGGGGTCCGTTTCAGCACCAAATAAACGATCGCGCACAGTGGTGCCGATAATGGCGACTTTACGGGTTTGATCCTGATCCAGCACATTAATGGCGCGCCCGGCGGGAAAGGGCACGCGATCGCGGATGCGAAAAAATATATCGTCTATACCATAGGCATCAAAGCTGCCGCTTTTGTCTTTATAAGTAATGTTGCCCTGGCCCATAGAGTTGGCGCCAGTAACATGCATAACGCCGTTAACCTGTTGGCGAATGGCGAGAATATCCTCGTCGGTGTAACTGATTTTGCGACCGGGTCCCATGCCTTTATACGCCACTGCAGTGCTATTGCTCCAGATAATAATGGAGTCCAGAGCATCGTCGCCGAAAGTATTCATCACCCCGTTTTGCATGCCGCGTCCTGCACCTAACAGTAGAATCAGCATAAAAATCCCCCAGAAAACACCAAAGGCGGTGAGTGCTGTGCGCAATTTATTCTGGCGCAGGGTAAATAGAATTTCTTGTAAGCCATCCCACATAAGGTTTATTCCATCAGCTCTGGGTGGGTAGTGTGTGGCCGGGGAACGCCGTCATCGGGCACCACCAGGCCATCTTTTAAAATAATCTGGCGCTGGGTTTGATCGGCGATATCCTGCTCGTGGGTGACGATAACAATAGTGTTACCGAGGGCATGCACTTTTTTGATAATTTCCATGACTTCCAGCGTGGTTTGGCTATCCAATGCGCCGGTGGGCTCATCGGCGAGAATTACCTTGGGCTGGGTAATCAGCGCCCGGGCCATGGCCACCCGCTGTTTTTGGCCGCCGGAGAGTTGATTGGGCATATGCTTGGCCCAGTCGGCAAGGCCCACCTGATCGAGGTATTCCATGGCGGTGCGGTTGCGCTGGCGGCGGTTTACCTTTTGGTAGTAAAGGGGCAAGGCGACATTTTCCAGTGCATTTTTAAAAGGCAGCAGATTAAACGACTGAAACACAAAGCCGATAAACTGATTGCGCAGGTGTGCCGCTTCGCGCTCTTTCAAATGGCGAATTTCCTTGCCGGCCAGTAAATATTTGCCTTCATCATGGGTATCGAGAATACCCAGTATATTAAGCAGCGTAGATTTTCCCGAGCCGGACGAGCCCATAATGGATACCAGCTCCCCCTCCTTGATATGCAGGTCCACGCCTTTGAGTACATGCAGCGGCTGGCCATCGGTGTAGTAGTACTTGTGAATATTGCTGAGCCTGATCATGGCGGGTGTTATCCTTATCAATCTGTTACGCAGGGCGCCTATGGTGGATTGGACGCGGTGGCAGCGTCAATAGATGCAGCAGCGGTGAAAACAGGTTGTTCTCTGTAGGCGAGTCATGGCGGGGTTGATACACTGACTGTTAAGCAATCGGGCGCCCATAAACCGGTCACCACTGTCGAATAGTTTATCCGAGACACGCCGTGAACGCATCCATAGGGGCTCGAATGCTGCATGCGGTCTCGGAGAACTCTCCGAAAGCCGCGCCCTCGCTATGACTGAGTCTTGAGTCAGTGCCATGCATACGCTGACTTATACTATTAATCAGCGCCCTTAATTGTCTGATTAATCACCCGGTTATGTAAAAATTAACCACAATTAAAAAGAGATGTTATGCCTATCAAGCCGGAAATTCTAAACCGTCGCACGGTGGCCGAGAGCTGGCTGTTTCGTGCCGATGAACTGCAATTGCGCTTTAGTAACGGTGTCGAGCGCACCTACGAAAAGCTCTGTTCTCGTGGGCGCGGTGCGGTATTGATGGTGCCGATGCTGGATGCGCATACGGTGCTAATGGTACGCGAGTACGCGGGGGGGTTGGAAGATTATCACCTGGCGCTGCCCAAGGGCGCTATCGATAAGGGCGAGACACCGGTGCAAGCGGCGAATCGCGAATTAAAAGAAGAAGTGGGTTATGGTGCCGACAGTATTCTTACCCTCAAGCAAATCCACCTCTCGCCGGCCTATATGGAGCACAAGATCACGGTGTTGATCATGCGCGACCTCTACCCGGAAAAATTACCCGGCGATGAACCCGAGCCCATTGAAGTGGTGCCTTGCAATATTGATAACCTGCTGGAGTTGGTAATGCGTGAAGAGGTCTGTGAGGGCCGTACCATTGCCGCGTTGTTTATGGCCCGCGAGTGGCTGGCCGAGAATGCTTGAAGCGGCAAGTTTGCCTGCTAAGGTAGGTGAGTTGGCGCGCGCGGCTGGCGACGCCATGATGACCACTTTTAATAATCGCGCCTTTTTAGTGGACCACAAGGCCGACCAGTCGCCGGTTACCTCGGCCGATCAGGCGGCTCACAATTGTATTGTCAGCGCTTTACCCGCTTTGCTGGATATTCCCATCCTCTCGGAAGAGGGCGCCCAGCTCGACTTTGCTGAACGCCGCCACTGGGCGCGTTACTGGTTAATCGACCCGCTGGATGGCACCCGCGAGTTTATTCAGGGCCGGCCCGAATTTACCGTTAATATCGCCCTGATTGAGGGTGGGCGCCCCCTGCTGGGCGCGGTTTACTGCCCACCTGAGGCACGCCTGTATGTGGGCAATCAAGTGCGCCACTGGGGACCAATTGGCGCCTTTTTGTGTTCGGGCGAGCGCTGGCATTTACTCAGCGGTGGTGCGTTCGATAGTGGCCGGGGCGTGCGTTTGGTGACCGGCCACCGACAGGATTCTGAACAGCAGCAACAGCTTATGGTGGCGCTATCAGCCTGGCGTTTACCGGTTGTTAGTGAGCGCCTTGGCAGTTCGTTCAAGCTCTGTGCCCTGGCCGAGGGGCGTTTTGACTTTTACCCGCGCCTCGGCCCCACCAACGAGTGGGATATTGCCGCCGGGCAAGCGGTGCTCGAGGCTGCAGGCGGGGCGGTGCTCAATGCCGAGACGTTGCAACCGCTCGATTACAATCAGCGCGAAACCTTGCTTAATCCGCCATTTTGGGCGCTGGCCGACTGGCGTCGGGCTTCACGCGAGAAGTGGCAGCAACTGCATGATCGGTTAGCGGTATCATATAACCCCCAGTAACCGCAGTTGACGCCAACCCGTCAGAAAAAATCTAAAAGCATGAGGGTGGGCCCACAGATGAATTCTTACGGGCGTGCTAAGCTGTAATGGCCAGCTAAAAGGAGGTAGTTATGCCCAAGCCACACAAAAAATTTGGTGCCTTCACCAATATCAATCATACCGGTGATTTGCGCCGCCGCTTGATATCAGAGATTACCGGTCTAGAGCGCCAGGTACATGCCCTTAAAGCGGGCGGTGACACGGTCGACCGGTCGATGATGAGCTCTTATAATGAGTTGATTAACAGCCGCAAGTCTTTATTGCAAAAGCTGCCTACCTCCTGGTGTTGGTAAGTAATGATAGTGGTGGGTAATTGCTGGGCATCACTGCCAACGCGCTAACGGTAGCACCGTCACTGTTTGCCCTGGCTCCACCCGCCCACCCGCCGGTACCCGTACCAGGCAATCTGCCCAACTTACCGACGACAGGGCCCCCGAGCTTTGTTGGGGGTAAATTTCAACACCTGTTGTCGTCAGTTTCCCCCGCAAATATTCATCGCGCCCACCGGGTCTGTCCCGCTTAAATAGCGCTCTGGTTTCAATCAGAGGTAATGGCACAGCTTGCCCACCCTGTAATACTTCAATAAAAGGCGCTACCAGCAACACAAAAGTGACAAATGCCGATACCGGGTTACCGGGCAGGCCCACAAACGGTGTAGCCCCCACACGACCATAGGCTAGCGGCTTGCCGGGTTT
>DATBNH010000112.1:0-4264 GCA_036554405.1 Cellvibrionaceae bacterium
TACTTTCGTGTGTTGAGGGTGTACGCTTTGTCAGGAATGCTGAAAACCTGGGCTTTATTGGCAATATGAACGCAGGCGCGCAAGCGGCTTGTGGTGAATATCTGGTTTTGTTGAATAATGATACGCTTGTTCGCCCTCACGCCTTTGACGTTATGATTGCTACGTTTACCGAATTTACGGATGCGGGTTTGGTTGGGGCTAAATTACTCAATAAAGATGGAACCCTGCAAGAGGCTGGTGGCATTATCTGGCAAGATGGCAGTGGCTGGAATTGGGGGCGAAATGAAAACCCTGAAAATCCGCGTTTTAACTTTGTTCGCGATGTGGATTATTGTTCTGGTGCCGCCTTGGCCATTAAGGCGGAATTGTTTGCTGAGCTGGGCGGTTTTGATGAATATTATAAACCCGCTTACTATGAAGATACTGATTTGGCGTTTAAGGTACGCGAAAAAGGACTTCGAGTATTGTATCAACCCAGGGCAGAGATCTATCACCTCGAAGGTGTGACTCATGGGCGTGATGATAAGTCTGGTATTAAAGCCTATCAGGTAGAAAATGCCATTAAGTTTTACGAGCGCTGGAAATCTACGCTTAGTACCCATGCCGAAAACGGTAATAATCCTATTCAGGAGGCGCACAGGCAAACGAAAGGTAATATTCTGATTATTGAGGCTTGTATGCTAACGCCTGATCAGGATTCTGGCTCCATCAGAATGCTTAATTTTTTAAAAATTCTGAAACAGGAGGGCTACCACGTTACTTTTGTGGCTGATAACCTGGAATACAGAGAAAAGACCGTCAACCAATTAACGGCTTTAGGTGTAGAGGTGTTATATTCTCACTGGGCGGGTTCAGTTCGTAAAGTGTTGCGTGAGCTTGGCCGTCAGCTTGATGCCGTGATAATTTGCAGACATTATATCGCCTCCCAATATGTCAGTTTAATAAGAGCCTATGCCCCGCAGGCTAAGCTTATATTTGATACCGTTGATTTACATTTTGTTCGAGAGGAGCGCGAGGCTGAATTATCGGGTAGTAATATGTTGAAAGCCGAGGCCTTGGTAACCCGGCGTAAAGAGTTGGGGCTAATTGCCAGCTGCGACCTGACGGTTGTGGTTTCTGAATTTGAAAAGCAGTTATTAGCTAATCTTATACCTGAGGCGAAGGTGGATATTGTATCCAATATCCACTCCCACACACCCCAAAGACCGGGTTATGGGAGCAGAGAGGGTATTATTTTTGTGGGAGGTTTTCGCCATACCCCAAATATAGATGCTATTAAATGGTATGCCAAAGAGGTTATTCCGCACCTGCAGGCGCTACTGCCCGATGTTGTCACCACCGTGATTGGTAGCAATATGCCTGATGAAGTGAAGGCTCTAGCTTCACCTATGCTTGTTATGCGCGGCTTTGTTGAAGATATTGAGCCCGAGTTACAGCGTGCACGGGTATCTGTGGCTCCCCTGCGTTATGGCGCGGGTGTAAAGGGTAAAGTTAATGAGGCTATGAACTACGGTATACCGGTAGTGGCAACGGCTTGCGCTGTAGAAGGCATGTACTTGACTGCCGATGAAGTAATGGTGGCTGATGAGCCCAGCGTCTTCGCAGAGGCCATAGCTCAGGTGTATCAGAATCATGAGCTTTGGCAGCAACTATCTATTGCTGGCGTAAACAACATTAACGCTTACTTCTCTCCCGAGGCTGCATTACCGGCGATCCGGCGCATTCTTGATCAAGGCTCAAGCTGAGTGGACGTTTATTAGTATTCATCATCGTTTACAGGCAGCGCGTCATCACCAGGAATACGATGCGATTCATTGGCCCATTCGCCAAGGTCAATTAATTTACAGCGCTCCGAACAAAAAGGGCGGAAGGGATACTGCTCATTCCAGAACACATTTTTTTGGCAAGTGGGGCATAGCAGTTTTAAATCAGTATTACTCATGGTTTAGTTTTTCGGCCAGGTTAAGGTATTTTTGGTGTAGTTTGGCTACGTTGCTATCCAGATGGCTGAAGTCCCCATCATTGATAATAATGTCATCCGCTTGTTGTAGCCGCTCTTGACGGGAAAGCTGGGTCGCCATTATCGACTTTATGTTCTCTTCGGGTAGTTTGTCGCGTAGGCTAGCTCGTTGAATTTGTATTTCTGGCAAGCTGTCTACCACTAATACCCTATGAGTAAGCTGGTGTTGATCTGTCTCTAATAGTAAGGGGGATACCAAAATACTGTATACCGACCGACTTTCTTTAAGTGCTTGTATAATCGCCTGTCGAATCATTGGGTGCAAAAGCTGCTCAGTCCAGTGCTTTTCGGCGGGGTTATTAAAAATAATTGTGCGCAATAGCGCCCGGTTCAGCTCGCCGTTTTCGGTAATAATGCCATCGCCAAAGTGGTTTTTAATTTGGTGCAGCGCCTTAGAGCCTGGTACTACACAAGCTCTTGCGACTGTGTCAGCATCAATAATAACAATGCCATATTGGGCAAACCGGTTAGATACTTCGGTTTTGCCGCTGCCGATTCCACCGGTAAGGCCTATTATTAGCCGCTGTTTTGTCACAATTAACCGATATTGGCAAATTGCAAATAGGTGGCAGTCAGCTCATTGCCCCACATTAAGGCAATCCAGCCGGCAATAGCAAGGTAGGGGCCAAACGGGATAGGAATATTTTTATCGCGCCCTTTAATCAAGATTAGCCCAATACCTATAATGGCCCCCACTAGAGAGGAGAGAATAATAATTAGCGGCAACACTTGCCAACCAGCCCAAGCGCCGAGCGCTGCTAACAATTTAAAATCACCGTAGCCCATACCTTCTTTGCCGGTGAGTATTTTAAATAACCAGAATACTGACCAAAGCGATAAATAGCCAAATACGGCACCCCATAGCGCACTGGGTAAATCGGTAACCAGCCCAAATGAATTTACAATTAGCCCCGCCCAAATTAGTGGCAGAGTAATGCTGTCGGGCAGAAGTTGGGTGTCAAAATCAATGACTGTGAGAGTAATTAAGCACCAGGTTAACACTAGCAAGGCAAAAGCAACTGGTGTCGGCCCCCAGAGAATAATCACGCATACAGACAAGATACCAGTGGCAAGCTCTATAACCGGGTAACGCAACGAGATAGGCGCCTTGCAGCAGGCGCATTTTCCGCGCAAAAACAGATAACTGATAACCGGAATATTCTGCCAGGGTTTGATGGGCGCTTGGCACTTGGGGCAGTGGGAGGCAGGAAAAGCCAGCCCCAATTTGGTGGGCGGCTCGTTATTGGCTATTTCCAGCAAGTCACAGCACTGGCTGTGCCAGGATGACTCCATTATTTTGGGTAGGCGAAGTATGACTACATTTAAAAAACTGCCTACCACAAGACCTAAAAGCCCAATGCAGATATATATAAAGCCTAAAAAATGCGGGGTAGAGAAAAAATCTTCAGGATTCATTACATTACCTGACCAATCTGGAAAATGGGCAGGTACATTGCAATCATTAGCCCGCCAACCAGCACGCCCAATACAGACATTATCATGGGCTCAAGTAATGATGAAAGACTGTCAACCTTATTATCTACTTCCTCTTCGTAATAATTGGCAACCTTATCCAGCATCTCATCAAGGGCGCCAGATTCTTCACCAATTGAGGCCATTTGAATAAGCAGAGAGGGGAATATGCCTTGTGCTCGTATGGCCGTATTTAATTGAATACCGGTTGATACGTCTTCGCGAATACGAATAACCGCATTGGTATAAATTTTATTCCCTGTTGCGCCGGCAACAGAGGTTAAGGCATCAATCAGTGGCACGCCGGCAGCGAATGTTGTAGATAGTGTACGGGCAAAGCGGGCCATAACAGATAGATACAGAATATCGCCAATAATGGGTATTTTGAGCATATATTTATCCACAGCATAGGCAAAGCTTTTCGAGCGAACTCTCAGCTCTTTAAAGGCAAAAAAGAAAGCTATAAGCCCCACAAAAAACCAGAGCCAATAGGCTTGAGCCAATTCTGATAAGTGCAAAACAAACACTGTAAAGGCCGGGAGCTCAGCACCAAAGCTACTAAATGTCTCTGCAAATTGCGGTACCACTTTGATCAGTAGGATTGCTGTGACAATAATTGCCACTGCAATTACTGCAATAGGGTAGGTTAATGCTTTTTTAATCTTTGACTTGAGTGCTTCGGTTTTCTCTTTATAGGTGGCAATTCGGTCAAGCATGGTTTCTAGCGCACCGGATTGTTCGCCAGCTTCCACTAGGTTGCAAAACAAATCA
>DATBNH010000115.1:0-2114 GCA_036554405.1 Cellvibrionaceae bacterium
GGATGGGCTGTCCGAAACGACAACGGTGACTGGCTGCCGACAGAGAAGAATCCGTTTTATGGGTTATCCCCAGCACGCCAAGGTGCTGAGAGCGTGGAGCCTGACGGCTATTGCGTAGTTGATAGTAGTGGGCAGGTTAAATATCAGGTGACGATAGATTATTCAGCCCCCGGTGAATCCGCTGATTGGGCAAAGTCCCTATGTCACGAACATATCAATGACTGCGCCGGTGAAATTGATGGTGCGGGTCAGTGGGTAGTCAGACCATTTTATATTGGAAAATCGCCAGACCCTGCGACTCGCGAAAAACGATACTGTGAGCAGCTACAGGAGCTGGCATGTTCACCAGCCCCAGCGGCGAAGGTGCCGGATAAGTTGACAGTAAGCCAGTGTGGGCATAGTCAGTATGCGAGGGGCTGGAATGACTGTATCGACGAGCTTACCACACAACAACCAGTGCAGGCGGTGCCAATTGAGATAGGCGTGGTTATGGATCAAGGGGTGGTCTGGAATAGAAATGGAAACCCGCACCAGCAGACAGTTGGCACTAAGATACTAGCCCTATCCGCAGCCCCAACACCGGAGGACGGGGAGTGAGTCCGTTCCCAGTCGTCACCGAAGAGATGGCAGAGCAAGCCAGACAGGCGTACATGGGCGATTTGGCACCGATTACGCTGCGCACTGCTTGCGGCTATAGGGACTGGCATCACCGCCTCGGTTGTGAATGCGGTGGCGAAGTCAGACACCTGTGGAAAGACAATAGCGGCGCATTGCTTGAGTGTGGCGTGGATTTTTCGCCGCTGCCGGAGCCAAAGCCATGACCTGCGAATGCCACCGCTGCATAAAAGAAAAAAACCTGAAAATTACCATGCTCGGCAGGGATTTTCCGCTATCAGCATCAAAGATGATCCTGTGCCCTGAGTGCGGCAATAAGCGGTGCCCAAAGGCAAGCGATCATGATCTGGCGTGTACGGGTAGCAATGAGCCAGGGCAGGCTGGGAGTGTGTATCAATGAAAAAGAAACGCCTACCGCTGGCGATGCTGGCGGCTCTTGCAGATAAATCCGGCCTGGCGAATACCGTCATATTGGAAACGCCAGAGACCTTGATCTATCCGATAGGTGTGAAGCACATGGACGAAAACACCGGCACCGAAGTAGCCGAATTTAATTTATATTTATCGCCAATGGAGGCGCTATTGTGACCTGCCCCAACTGCCAAGCCCCACGCAACCGCGTACAGATTCAGCCAGACGCCCTGGCGGTAGCCTATGAGCGCGTACAGGAGGGCGTCCCTATCAAGGTGGTAGCCATGGAGTCAGGCATTGACGCCAGCACCCTACAGAGGCATATCATCCGTGTTGAGAGCCAGGGGCTGTGCATGTTTTACCGGTGTAGGTCTTAACCTATCTTTACACTCTCTTAACGTTCCTTAACACTTCTGTGTGTATAATTAAAACCGTAGACAGGCAAAAACATTAACCGAGTGGAGATAGGCAGATGAGCGTTATCGAGATAGTTGGATATGAAGAGGAAACCAATTGCGAGCATTGTGGCCGCTACCTGAAGCATGGCATCCGCATATCCGATGGCCGTGTAGTTGGCGCCCAGTGTCTTGACAAGAAGCTGACCAAGGCCCGTGAATATCAGGGCAAAAAGTACCGCTTCGGCGCTCAGCACATAATCAAGATAGCAAAGGTTTTACAGTGGAAAAGCCCTAGCCAGTGGGATCGGTACGGCGTTAATCATCAATCAGCGGTTTTTGAGGCCATCTAATATGAAAATTGGCGACAAGAAACTACATACGGTCGTTAAGTTCACCGGAGACCGTAAAACAGATACCCTTGCCTGTTTCGATAAGATAACCGAGGACAGGCAAGAGCAGGCACTTCTTGAGCTTGAGCGAAAAAAGGCCGAGGCGAGAGAGGCCGCCAAGAAAAGGTTTTAGGGTCGCCGTGTGTCTGCAACCGCGCAGATTAGGTGGAGGAGGTGAGCGGCTCTCTTTTTATTAACCCCAACCCCCGCCCCACCGGGCGGGATTACTGGAGAATAACAATGAAAAAAGATATAGTGGTTTTATTGATATGCCTCGCCGCACTGGTGGCGTGCCACAGGA
>DATBNH010000158.1:0-3164 GCA_036554405.1 Cellvibrionaceae bacterium
GCCTGTGAAAGATAAAGAGGATAATGTGAATAATCTATCGCTCAAGTGGAAAATTCTGCTCAGCGTTACCATCACCTGCATAGCTGCAGTGGTTGTAACGACCTTTGTCACCGTGCGCTCGGGTATAGAGACGGTGGAAGAAACCATCGTTGATGACGCCCGCACACTCGCTGAGGTGTTAGGCGAGGCTAGCGTCGGCGCTATTACCTTTAATGACGATATGACCGTGAGCGCCTCACTGGAGGCACTTAAGGTCAGTGAGCGCGTCACCAGTGCGGCCATCTATACCGAGGGCAAGGTATTTGCGCGTTTTACCCGAGAGGGGCAAAGCAGCAGCTTACCCGATCGCCCCAATGCGGCGGGGATCGTGGAGACGTCGGCAGGCTTGATATTGACTGAGGTGATCAGATCCGGTGGCAGCCAGGTGGGTTTTATTTCCCTGCAGGTGAATATGTCTGAGGTGGATGCCATTGTTGCCAGCGCCATAAAAGATGCTATCTGGTTGGTGTTAATCATTAGCATTATCGCCGCCAGTCTCTCTTATGCGGTGCAGGCGAGTATTGTTAAACCGGTTAAAAATGTGGTGCGCGCACTTAAAGATATTTCGGAAGGTGAAGGTGATCTCACGCGCCGCTTGCCGGTAGAAGGCTCTGATGAAATCAGCGAGCTGGCTGCCTGTTTTAACCGTTTTGTGGAGCGCTTGCAGTCGATTATTGCAAGTGTTGCCGAAACCGCTCATCAGGTGGACGAAAGCGCCAATATCCTCTCGCAACTGTCGCAAGAAAACGAGCGTTCCATTACTTCGCAGCAGTCGGATATTCAGCAGATTGTAACCGCCATTAAAGAAATGGCCAGTGTGGTGCAGGATGTAACCCAGCGCGTGGGTGAGACCGCCGATAACGCTTCCCAGGCCGACAAGGTGGCAATGGGCGGCAAGGGCATTGTACAGAACACCATGGGGCAGATTAAAAACCTGTCTACTGATATTAAAAAAGCATCGGAAGTTATCGATCGTTTGCGTCAGGAGACCGTGGATATCGGCACAGTGCTGGATGTGATACGCGGAATTGCCGAGCAGACTAACCTGTTGGCCCTGAATGCCGCCATTGAAGCGGCGCGCGCCGGTGAACAGGGCCGGGGTTTTGCGGTGGTGGCCGACGAGGTGCGCACTCTCGCTTCGCGCACACAGAGCTCTACCACCGAGATTCGCGAGATGATCGAGCGCCTGCAAACCGGCTCTGCCGAGGCGGTAGAAATGATGACCGCTGGCACCGCACAGGCCGATGCCTCGGTGACCAAAGCCAATGAGGCTACAGAATCACTGGAGGATATTACCCAAATTGTCGGTGTGATTCGCGATCGCACCAACCAGATTGCCGCGGCCAGCGAGCAGCAGAGCGCCGCCACCCAGCAGATAGAAGTGAATATTGACAGCGTCTCCGGCGTGGCTATCAGCACGGCAGAAAGCTCCAGCCGTATTACCGCCAACAGTGGCAATCTGGCTGCTATGGCTGCTGAAATGTCCAAACTGGTTGGTCGCTTTAAGGTATAGCCACCGTTAATTGTGATGTGAGAGAACACGCATATGAAAAAATTGTTACTGACCGGTTTATTGTTATTGGCTTTGATAATGCCCGCCTTATCACAGGCCTGTAGCGAGCCGGCAAAGCCGGATGAGTTTCCCGACCCGGCCACAGCGGTGACCGCGCAAATGGTAAAAGCCAACAACGATGTAAAGGCCTATGTAGCGGCTATGGAGGAATATTTGGGCTGCGCCGGGTTGTCGCGCGGTGAACAACGCAGCCGTTTGGATGAGTTGAAAGAATATGCCGAGAGCTTTAACGTGCTGATTCGTGAGTTTAAAGCACGTAATTCCTGATCCCGAGCCGGCTTGCGGCTCTCTGATTGGTATCGGCGCTATCCCTTTTCTGCCCCAATCTCTTGGGGCATGCAACTATTATCGCGTCAGTGGCGTCTCAGGGTAATTATTATTGGAGATGGACGCCATGCAATCACACAATAACAATCGTATCCACGCCGTAGACGCCCTGCGTGGCTTTGCCCTGGCGGGCATAACCCTCGCCCATATGCTCGAGCAGTTTATTGCCTCCGCGCGCCCTCCCCAGGAAATCTGGGGTGTTGCCCCCACTGTAGTGGATGAAGTGCTCCAAGCTGTGGGTTTTCTATTGATCAGTGGTAAATTCTTCTCTATTTTTGCGCTGCTGTTCGGCATCAGCTTTGCCATTATGATGGTCAATGCCGAAAAACGTGGCCAGGCTTTTGTCGGCCGCTTTGTCTGGCGGTTAACACTGCTGTTCGCTATCGGTCTTGGACATGCATTGTTTTATCGCGGTGATATTCTCACGGTTTACGCCGTCATTGGTCTCAGCCTGCCGCTGTTTTACCGACTGCCCGACCGGGTGTTGTGGTTGCTTGCTCTGTTGTTATTTGCAGGCTTTGGCCGGGCAATGTTTTTTCTTATCACAGGCACTGACACCCTGCTGCCGTTTGCCTGGACACCGGAATCACCCGTGGTGGCCGATTATATTCACACCCTTAAACACGGCTCGCTGCTGGATGTGTTTGCGCTTAATTTCACCCAGGGTTTGGCCACCAAATACGACTTTCAGCTGGCCGTAGGTAGCCGTGGCTATTTAACCCTGGCCTATTTTTTAGTGGGTATCTGGCTGGTGCGCAGTGGCATTGTGGGCGATATTGCTAATCGTCGCCAAGCCATCAAGAAAACATGCTTGTATGCTGCGGGCGCGGCGGTGGTGTTTCTACTGCTGACCATTGGCAGTTTTGTTTCTTTGCCACAACCGGTCAATATGACAAGTTGGCATTTTGTTTTGGGCATGGCGTTTTACGACCTTCTGGGTGTTGCCCTTACCGCCACCCTGATCAGCGTATTCTTATGGCTGTATCTGAAACGGCCGAAGGGGAAATTGAACGCGCTGTCTCCTTATGGCCGCATGGCGTTGAGCAATTACGTGATGCAAACCTTGATCGGCACATTTATTTTTTACGGCTGGGGCCTCGGGCTTTTGGGTAAACTGCATGAATGGCAAACTCTGCTGTTGGCATTCGTTATTATTTATGGGCAAATCAAGTTTAGCGCTTGGTGGCTGTCGCACTATCGTTATGGCCCGCTGGAGTGGGTATGA
>DATBNH010000164.1:0-2282 GCA_036554405.1 Cellvibrionaceae bacterium
CCCTGTCTCTTGGGGGGCTGATAGCCAAGTCTCTCAAGTCTCTGTTGATACCCTGTGGGTGGTGATTGCCGCCGCCTTGGTGTTTTTTATGCAGGCGGGTTTTGCCCTGCTGGAAAGCGGGATGTCTCGCGCTAAAAATACCGTCAACGTGATTATGAAAAACTACGCCGATGTGTGTGTGGGCACCCTGGTATTTTGCCTGGTGGGTTTTGGCTTAATGTTTGGCGCTAACCCCAGCGGTTTTTTTGGTACCAGCCATTTTTGGCTCGACCCCAATCAGCAGTGGGACTGGTCACTGGTGTTGTTTCAAGCCATGTTTGCCGCCACCGCCGCGACGATTGCCAGCGGTACCATGGCCGAGCGCACGCGCTTTAAAAGTTATCTGATTGCCGCCTGTCTGATTATGGGGGTGTTGTATCCGGTATTTGGCAGTTGGGTGTGGGGCAGTGCTATTGACGGCACCGGTTGGTTGGCAGAGCTTGGTTTTATCGACTTTGCTGGATCTACCGTGGTGCATTCACTGGGAGCCTGGGTGGCATTGGCCGGTGCCATTGTTGTGGGGCCGCGTATTGGCCGTTTTGATGCCAACGGCAAACCCCACGCGATACCCGGTCACAATCTCAGTTATGTAGCCATGGGTGGATTTATTCTCTGGCTGGGCTGGTTTGGTTTTAACGGCGGCAGTACTTTGGGCGCTGATGTCTCCATTGGTTTGATTAACCTCAATACACATTTGTCGGCCGCCGCTGGCGCGGTGGGTGCCTTGCTTGCCTGCACTTTGCGCCGTACGCCGGTGAGTGTGGTGCATGTCATTAATGGCAGCCTGGGCGGGCTGGTGGGCATAACTGCCGGTTGCGCCACCATGGACCCTCGCTATGCCATTGTCACCGGGTTTATCAGCGGCATTATTGTGGTAATGGGCTCTAAGCTGCTGCTGCGCATGAAAATAGACGACGTGGTGGGTGCGATTCCGGTACACGGTTTTGCCGGTGTGTGGGGCACGGTAGCCGCCGGGCTTTTCTACAGCGACAATATGTTTGCCATGGATTTAGTGGCGGTGCAAATTATCGGCGCGCTAGCGTGTTTTGTCTGGGCGTTTGTGGGTGGCTTGTTTATTTACGTGATGGTGAATGCCTTTACACCGCTGCGAGCCGATCCCCAACACGAACAGCGCGGCCTGGATATTACCGAGCATGGCGAGGTGGGTTATCCAGAGTTCAGAAAAAGTGCCGCTTATACCGCCGCTTCCATTGGGGAGCTTGAGAAATGAGCAGGGTTTTTTCGGTATCGCAAAAACGGCAGATTGTCTACACGGTGTTAACACGCTTTTTGCAGGGAGATGAATTATTGGAGGCGCTGCATATATGGGAGCGCCAGTATGCGGTAAAACCCTTGTTTGCGCTTAACGATTATGTGGCCGCTTTAACGCGCTTTCCGGGTGTTGCCGGGCAGCGCAAGGCAGTTATTCGCGATCTGGTCAGCTTAAGCCAAAAGCCCGATGGTCTTCTGTCTGATCCTATCGACAAACTTAATAACTTCAGACGCGAGAATTTCTCTGAGCTGGAGTCGGTGGTTGCCACCGAGCGACTGGATAAAATGTTTGAGCATTTCCTGGTGGCACTAGAGACGGTGTTATCAACGGAAGATTTTTTAAAACTGCGGCTCAATTTATTAGTGTCACTGGGCGAAACCAATCTTAACGCTACTCTTAAAAACCGGTTGCGCGCGTGGTTTGATAGCGACGGTGGTTCCAAGCCTTTTTCAATTGTTTGCTCCAGCGGCGAGGTGCGAAAAATCGTCAACCGTATTTATGTGGTGATGTGTGAAATTTTTGGCCCCATGCGTGCCGATGAAATTCTGGAGTTGATTTTTCTCTGGCTGGAGCGTTATCAGCCACAATGCGTAACAGCGGTGCGGCGATTTTTATAGCGCGCCATACGCTCCATCTGCTTGCGGCGACGCCTACAAGATGTAGGTGCTAGAACCGAGTCGGGAACAGAGGTCGAAGGGCTGGGGAGGTTAATAGCCTTTGGATGCTTGCAGATTCAAAGTGCCGGCTGGCAACTCCCTCACCCCAGCCCTCTCCCAGAGGGAGAGGGAGCGCGGTATCCGTTTTTAATCAGCCAACTCCGGGGCCTGATAATACTCAATCCCCAAACGCTGCAACTGCCCTGTCAGTGCTTTTAAGCGCTGTAAAAAATCCGCATAGTCGCGATTCTGGGCAGTAGACCAAGCCACCTCGGCGGTGGCGGCAAGCCGTGGCCACAAGCGGTTATCGGCGG
>DATBNH010000184.1:0-3967 GCA_036554405.1 Cellvibrionaceae bacterium
AACTTTATCAAGCTGGTGCCCTATGTGGCGCTGGGCCAGCTGGATACCAGCGCCTTTGTTACCTCGCTGGTGCTACTGCCACTGGCACCCATCGGCGTGCGCCTCGGTGTGTTTTTGCATCACCGGGTCAGCGAACGCTGGTTTTACGGGGTTTGCTACCTGCTTTTATTCATCGCCGGGGTTAAGCTGCTGTTTGATGCGTTGTTTTAATGCCCCCACCCCAACCCTACCCCCACAAGCGGAGGAGCTCAAAGCTCTGTTCGTGGCACAAAATGCCACATGCATCCCAACTGTGAAACTAAATATTGTACTGATCCAACCTTTTTACTATAGTGGTGAGCTTAATACCGGTTTCGGGTGGGTTATATAGCCGGTGGTTTCTTATTACAAAGTGCGGCGCCCTCGTGGCGTGCGGCCTATAATGACTCTATGAAGATTATCATTGTCAGCAAGCGCCATGGCCACGCCCAGAGTTTCACTCTGGGTGGCTGGACCCGTGCGCTACTGTCAGTGTGCCTGTTAGGCCTGCCCGCTGTAGCCGGAGTACTGGGCTATCATCTGTTGGTGGCGCAAAACACCCAGGATATCCTCAACAGTGATACCCAGCGTGTCTGGCAACAAGTACTGGCTGAACAAAATGCCGAAGTACACCAGATTCGCGAGCAAACCCGTGCCGAGGTGGCAGCGCTGACCTTGCGTATGGCAGAATTACAGGCTCGGTTGCTGCGGGTAGATGCCCTGGGTGAGCGTCTAACCAGTGTGGCCAAGCTCGACCAGGGCGAGTTCGATTTCTCCCAGCCGCCCGCTCTGGGTGGGCCCGAGTCGGATCTCGGTGGTGAAGTTTACTCTCAGCCCGGTTTTCTCCAGGCTATCGACGATTTATCGCGGCAAATCGAAAGCCGCGAGCAGCAGCTTGAAACACTGAATTCACTACTGGTTAACCGCCGCCTGCGCGAAGATATCTTCGTCGCTGGCCGCCCGGTAGAGAAAGGCTGGATGTCCTCGCGCTTTGGCCGGCGTACCGACCCCTTTACCGGTCGCGTTGCCTGGCATGGGGGTGTTGATTTTGCCGGTAAGGCCGGTTCCAACGTGATTGCCGTCGCGGCGGGTGTGGTCACCATGTCCGAAATGCGCGATGGTTACGGCAATTTGGTTGAAGTGAATCATGGTAATGGTTTTACTACCCGCTACGCCCACAACCAGGAAAACAAGGTGCAGCTGGGCGATGTGGTGAAAAAAGGTCAGGTCGTCGCTTTGCTGGGTTCCACCGGCCGCTCCACCGCCCCTCATGTGCATTTTGAAGTGTATAAAAATGGTCGTCCGGTAGATCCTGCCTCGTATATTAATCGCACCCTGCGTTAACACCTCTGTTTTTTTTACTGGTTTTTTGATCGTGCACGGCCAAGGCCGATTGCGCGTTTGTATCTGTTTAATTCTCTGATGGACTTTTTACATGCTAGGCAAGATAACCAAGTGGATAATCGGCTCAAAAAATGAGCGCGTTTTAAAACGTATGCGCAAAACCGTTCTGCGTATCAATGCTCATGAGCAGAGCATGCAGGCGTTAACAGATGAAGCGCTGCGAGCTAAAAGTGACGAATACAAAAAACGTTATCGCGAAGGCGAAAGCCTCGATGATTTATTGCCAGAAGTTTTTGCCACTGCCCGCGAAGCCAGCCACCGGGTATTGGGTATGCGTCACTTTGATGTTCAGTTAATTGGTGGTATGGCCTTGCATGAAGGCTGTATTGCCGAGATGCGCACCGGTGAAGGTAAAACCCTGATGGCCACTCTGGCTGCCTACTTGCGTGGCATTACCGGGCTGGGCGTGCACATTGTAACGGTTAACGAATACCTTGCCGCGCGTGACGCAGCGTGGATGCGTCCCTTGTATGAGTTTTTAGGGCTGAACGTAGGTGTTGTCGGGTCAGGCCAGGACACTGAAACCAAGCGCGCCGCCTACGGGGCGGATATTACCTACGGCACCAACAATGAGTACGGCTTTGATTATCTGCGCGACAATATGGCGCGCAATAAAGCCGATAAAGTACAGCGCCCCTTTCACTTCGCGGTTGTCGACGAGGTGGATTCAATTCTGATTGACGAGGCGCGCACGCCGCTGATTATTTCCGGCGCGGCCGAAAACAGTTCAGAAATGTATCAGCGCATGAGTAAGCTGATTGTTAATCTGGTGCGTCAAGAAGAGGGCTCCGAAGAGGGCGATTTTTATGTTGACGAAAAAACCCGCCAGGTAGAACTGACCGAGCAGGGCCATACCCGCATCGAGCAATTGCTGATTGAGTCGGGCATGCTTACCGGCGAAGACAGCCTTTATTCCGCCGTTAACCTTAATTTATTGCATCACGTTAATTCTGCACTGCGTGCTTTCACCCTGTTTCACCGCGATGTTGAATACATTGTGCAAGACAACGAAGTGGTACTGATTGACGAGCACACCGGCCGCACCATGCCTGGCAGACGTTTGTCTGAAGGCCTGCACCAGGCGCTGGAAGCCAAAGAGGGTGTGAGAATTCATAACGAGAGCCAGACTCTGGCCTCCACGACCTTCCAGAATTTGTTTCGTTTGTATCCTACCTTGTCGGGCATGACCGGTACCGCCGATACCGAGGCGTTTGAATTTCGCGATATCTACAAGCTCGACGTGGTGGTGATTCCCACCAATCAGGTGACTCAGCGTGACGATAAGAACGATTTAATCTTTTTATCCATCGACGAAAAGTACGATGCTATTGTTAAGGATGTTGAAGAGTACCGCTCGAAAAACGCACCTATCTTGGTGGGTACGGCCTCCATTGAAACCTCCGAGGAAATGTCGCGGCGCTTGAAAAAAGCGGGCATCAAGCATCAGGTGCTAAACGCCAAGTTCCACGAAAAAGAAGCTGAAATTATTGCACAGGCAGGGCGTCCGGGTGAGGTTACCATTGCCACCAATATGGCCGGTCGTGGTACCGATATTGTACTCGGTGGTAATTGGGAGGCAGAAGTTGCCAAACTGGCAAACCCCACCGAGGCGCAAATCGAAAAAATTAAAGCCGATTGGAAAGTGCGTAATCAACAGGTGCTGGAGGCTGGTGGTTTGCATATTATTGGCACCGAGCGTCACGAGTCACGGCGTATCGACAACCAGTTGCGCGGGCGTGCGGGGCGTCAGGGTGATCCGGGTATGACCCGTTTTTACCTGTCGCTGGATGATAACCTGATGCGAATTTTCGCCTCCGATCGTGTGCGCGGATTTATGCAATCGCTGGGCATGGACAAAGGCGAAGCTATAGAGCATCGCATGGTTAACAACGCCATCGAAAAAGCTCAGCGCAAGGTGGAAGGCCGTAACTTTGATATTCGTAAGCAGTTGTTGGAATACGATGATGTTGCCAATGATCAGCGGCAGATTATCTATCAACAGCGCAATGAACTGCTGGAAGCAGACGATATTTCTGAAACCATTACTGCCGTGCGCTCCGATGTAGTTAACGACATCGTCAGCATTCATATTCCGCCGCAGAGTATTGAAGAGCAGTGGAGTATTACCGGGCTGGAAAAACAACTGGAAGCCGATTTCGGTTTGCGTTTGCCGCTGCAACAATGGCTTGATAGTGATGACTCCTTACATGAAGATACGCTCAGAGAAAAAATTCTGACCGAAGTACAGGGTGCCTATGATGCTAAATGTGCGCGCGTCGGTGAGGTGATGCGCGAGATTGAGCGCCAGGTTATGTTGCAAGTGTTAGACAATGCCTGGAAAGAACAACTCGCCAGCATGGATCATCTGCGCCAGAGTATTAATCTGCGCGCCTACGCCCAGCGCAACCCGAAACAGGAATACAAGCGAGAGTCTTTCTACCTGTTTCAGGATATGCTGCAAAATGTCAAACGCGAAACCATTACCATGCTGGCGCGGGTTGAACCTGTGAGCCGTGAGCAGATGGAAGAAATGGAACGCCAGCGA
>DATBNH010000191.1:0-6383 GCA_036554405.1 Cellvibrionaceae bacterium
CTACCCTGTGGTTACCTATTTTCACGCCGCCCAAGCCAAAAGTTCGTTCCCTCTTGCATACCTAAAAGCTGCAGATATTTTATTTTATATAGCCAACCATCCCAATATTGATCTCAGGCCGCCGCTTACGGCTATTGAGACCCTTAAGAATATCATTACTTCGCACACCAAAAATATGCAGCCTATTGTTAATAATCAACATTATGATAAACAGAAAGGTGAAGAGATTTATGAGATTCTTCCCCAAATACGATATGCAGAGTCGCAACTGTTTCCTTGGCGTGAATTTCATTCCATGCGAACGTTTTTAGTGAGCGCTTGCCGGTATGATGGTTGGTAGTTAATGTTGCTGAAGAGTATTACACTCTGCTCGGACCATTACAGAGTATCGACGCTGTAAAAAATATATTACATTTTTTTTACGCTGAATTTTTTAATTTCAAATGTTTTTACGCCAAATAATTATGTTTTTACTGCGTTAAACTATAATTTTCAATTTTTTTTGTTGGCATGGCTTCTGCTATCGCTAAACCTGACAGTGACTTACCGTATGAGTGATGAGGAGTATTTATGTCTACATACACCTATTTAAAGCAAAATCACGAAAAAATTAAAAGCGCTGATGAGCGATATTGAGGCACTGGGCCAAGAGGAGTCCGACGAGCGCAGCAAGCTATTTAATGTGCTCTAAACCACTATCATTGTTCACAGAAAAGCGGAAGAAAAAGTGTTTTATGATCCACAACCAATCCTTCGGTTTCTTTGCTTCGTATAACACCAGCATCAGGGCGGGTTGGCGAGTAAACTAGGGAGCCGCTGAAAAGCACACTGCCCAGCGACGCTTACAACCCACGCTAACCGGGATAACTATTGCTTATGCATCTCAACACCAATCTGCCGATTATCGTCTTTGCCAGCCTGCTATTGGTATGGGGCTGTCAACGTCATAGTCCGGCAGAGGCTCAGTTCGACAGTTACCTGACGCGCTTGGCGCGTGTGCTAGGCGACGACAAACCCTCCGTACCGCGCCATTCGCCACCCCGTCTACCCGACGCCGCACAGTTGGTGCACACCCTTGAGCCGGTCTCTATCAACCTGCTCGATTGGTGGGCTTTTAGAGACTGCGGACTGGCGCTACTGTTAAGCGAGCGTAACAGTGTTCTGGGGCGTGTGATGCCGCCCTCCCGCCACCTGGATATGGACGCGCGTATTCTGCGCCAACTGGCCTACTGCAAGAGTGTAACTGATGACGAGGAGCTTCTCGCCCTCGGCCAAAACCTTAGCAAGCAAAAGCTCGCCCAGTGGCCCCAGCGCTATTGGAACGCCACCCTTGCGGCTCCAGAGCTACGGCAATTCTGGTCGCCGTCTACGGCGCCGCTGGTGCCCGGTAAGGAAGCCTCCTACAGTCAGAGTATCAGTGCCCTGGAACTACTGGCCGATCTGCACGACAAGCTCTACTCTAAGCATTGGCCCAATATCCAGGTACTAGAGGGTCACTACCAACAACTGGAGCTCTACCAGCTGGGCGGAAAACTGCTGCAAAGCCTGCAGGTAGCCAACGACTACCTCGTCATCGCCAACCAGCTGATGGCCAGGGCCATTGACCGACACGCATTGTGCCCGCTGCGGCACCCAACGCCCCAATTGCAATATGCCCGCAACGTCATGCGCAACTACTTTATTGGCGAGTTACAGCCCTGGCTAAGCGCCATTAACCAGCGCGCCAATGCCCTACTGCCAACCTACCGCCAGCTCATCGCGGTGCAAGAGCCACAATTACGCACGCTGATAACACCTCACCAGCATGCGGTGGAAAACCTGTACAATCAGTTTCTTACACATAATCGACAACATGTGGCCCACTGGCAGACCCTGTTTGAACAATGCGGAGCCAGCGCCACCAACGGCTAACAGGTTGACGCTATGACTCAAAACAAAACCGTGCTAATTACCGGCGCCTCCACAGGCATTGGCTATTACTGCGCCCACGCACTACATAAGGATGGCTACCGGGTAATCGCCTCCTGCCGCAAAATTGCCGATGTCTCGCGCTTGCAAGCCGAGGGGCTGACCTGTATTCAATTGGATTTGACCGATTCAAAAAGCATTCAGCGGGCTGCAACAGAAACGTTGAAACTGTGTGATGGTAAGCTCTATGCGCTGTTTAATAACGGCGCCTATGGGCAGCCTGGGGCAGTAGAAGATTTAACTCGCGAGACCTTGCGTAAGCTATTTGAAAGTAATTTTTTTGGTTGGGCCGAGCTGACCAACACTTTATTGCCACATATGATTAAACAGGGTGAGGGTCGTATTGTACAAAACAGCTCGGTGCTGGGGTTTGCCGCCATGCCTTTTCGCGGCGCCTATAACGCCAGTAAATTTGCCATTGAAGGTTTGAGCGATACCTTGCGCCTGGAGCTGGAAGGCACCGGTGTGTTTGTCAGTTTGATAGAGCCCGGCCCTATTACCAGCAACTTTAGGCAAAACGCGCTTAAAGCCCTAAACGATAATATTGATTTCAACAGCAGTCGTTTTGGCTTTCAGTATGCCGCTGCCACCCACAGGCTGTCTAAACCCGGGCCAGCATCGCGTTTTACTTTGGGGCCAGAGGCGGTGTATAAAAAACTGCATCATGCGTTGACTGCAAAATGCCCTAAGCCGCGCTATTACGTGACCTTCCCCACCTATTTGATGGGATACTTAAAACGCCTATTAAGCACGCGGATGATGGATAAAATATTAGGAAAAATTAAAAGCTGAAGGCTCCGGCCAGCTGCGACAATACCAGCGGCCGGACGCCTTCGGGTACAATCAGCGCGTAGCCCAGGCGCGATCACCCTCTTCGTAAGGCATACAGCCTTCATAGCGACCGGGGATAGCTATATGCCGAAGCACTTGAGTGCCACCCACCTCTGAGGTGAAAAAACCAAACAGGGTAAGCTGTTTAATCATGGTGAAGTAGTGGCTGCCACCAGCTGCCACTTGGGCCTTGGCTTCAGCGTCTAGCGCTTGTAGCAAAGATTGGCGCTGTTCACCGGTGAGTGCCATAAAATTCTCACCAAGTTCACTCTGGCAGCGCTCGCGCAATTGCACCAAACCCGCATGAAATACAGCTTGCTCTTCGGCGGTATAGCAGTCGGTAACAAACACACGCATAAACGCTCCTACTTCGGCATCTTTGGCGCCGGGGGTGTCTGTGCGCGGCAAAATAACTTCAGCCACCTCGTCCAGAAGCCGCACGTCTTCATCGGTGAAGCTCAGCTGGGGCTTGTTGTTCTGCGTGGTGCAGCCGGCTAACAACGCATTACCACCGATTAATGCGGTACCGGTTGCAGCGGTAATCAGTTTTAATAAATCGCGTCGATTCATTACAGATTCCTCTTTTGTAATTCTTTAACCGCGTGATCTACCGCACGCGCCGTTAACGCCATATAGGTGAGCGACGGGTTAACACAGGAGGCCGAGGTCATACAGGCGCCGTCGGTAACAAATACATTGGGTGCATCCCACACCTGGTTAAAACCGTTAAGCACAGAGGTTTTAGGGTCGCGGCCCATGCGTGCGGTGCCCATTTCATGAATACCCATGCCGGGTGAATAGCCCCAATCGCTTCCGCTAACATTGGTCGCGCCGCCCGCCTCCAGTATTTCAATGGCGTCTTGGGTCATATCCTTACGCATATCGATTTCATTTTGGCGGATCTCTACATTCATTGCCAATACGGGTAAACCCCATTTATCTTTAACCTTGCTATCAAGATAAATACGGTTGTCATGGTGGGGTAACATTTCGCCAAAGGCCGTCATACCAATAGTCCACTTACCCGGCTCGCTGAGGGATTGCTTAAGTTCAGCGCCCACACCCAACTCAGCCACATTGCGATCCCAGCCCTGGCGACTGGCCGAGCCCTGATAACCAAAGCCGCGTACATAGTTACGCCGCTCATCCCCCAAGTTACGAAAACGGGGAATATAGAAGCCAGCAGGACGGCGGCCAAAGTAGTACTTATCCATGTAGCCTTCAATTTCACCACCGGCACCACAGCGAAAGTGATGATCCATTACATTGTGGCCCAGCTCGCCGCTGCTGCTACCCAGGCCACCTGGCCAGATATCAGTGGCCGAGTTCATCAAGATCCAGGTGGAGTTGAAGCTGGAGGCATTGAGAAAAATAATGTCGGCGGTGAATTCATAGGTCTCATTAGTTTCGGCATCAATCACCTCAACGCCACGAGCCCGTTTTTTGTCCTTATCGTATAGCACCTGGCTGACAATGGAAAAGGGCCGCAAAGTTAAATTGCCGGTTTTCATGGCCGCGGGCAAGGTAGAAGACTGGGTGCTAAAGTAAGCCCCAAAAGGACAGCCCAACCAGCACTTATTGCGATACTGGCAATTTACCCTACCCTGCTCGGGCTTGGGCTGAGTTATATTGGCCACACGGGCATTAATTAAGTGGCGCTTGCCGCCGTAGGATTTTTTGATGCGCGCTGCCACATCTTTTTCTACACAGTTAAGTTCTATGGGGGGTAAAAACTGGCCATCGGGAAGATGTGGCAAACCTTCGCGAGTACCAGAAATACCGGCAAAGCGTTCCACATAATCGTACCAGGGAGCCATGTCTTCATAGCGAATCGGCCAGTCAATGGCGATGCCCTCGCGCTCATTCGCCGTAAAATCCAAAGGGCTTAAACGATAACTGTGCCGCCCCCACAACAGCGACCGTCCACCCACATGGTAGCCGCGATACCAATCGAAACGCTTTTCCTCAACATAGGGGTTCTCCTGTTCGTTAGCCCACATGCCCTGGGTTTCTTCATTGAGCACAAAGTCGCGTTTCAATACCGGATGATCTTCTTTCATCTGCTGGGTTGGGCGGTTGCGGTGCGGATAATCCCAGACTTCCTTGGTAGCATTTTTGTAGTCTTTGACATGCTCAATATTCCGGCCGCGCTCTAATAGCAGTACCTTGAGCCCTTTTTCTGTCAGCTCTTTGGCGGCCCAGCCGCCACTGATGCCAGAGCCAACCACGATTGCATCATAATGATTATTTGCCATAACAACTTTCTCTTGCAGGAAATATTTATTGTGTTAAAAATCAGACGTCGCAAATAGCAATAGCCGCTTTAAGTGATTGTATTTTTTCAGCATCGGTAGCCCGGTTGGGTATAAACTCCTGTGCCACATAACCTTCAAAGCCTGTTTCGCGAATGGCTCGTGCTATGGCCGGATAATACAACTCCTGGCTGTCATCAATTTCGTTGCGCCCAGGCACGCCAGCGGTATGATAGTGGCCAAAGTACTGATGATGGTCGCGAATAGTGCGAATAATATCGCCCTCGCTGATTTGCATATGGTAAATATCGTACAGCAGCTTAAAGTTTGGCGAGTCCAGGCGCTTGCAAAGCTCAATACCCCAGGCAGAGTTGTCGCAGAAATAATCCGGATGGTCCACCTTGCTGTTAAACAGCTCCATCTGAATAACCACGCCGCGTTTTTCTGCCTGAGCCAGTATTTTTTTCAACCCCTTGGTGGCATTTTTCAAACCCTCTTCCGGGTCCATGCCACGGGCATTGCCACTAAAGCAAATCAGGTTTTTGTAGCCGGCCTCGCTGACCAAATCGATATGCTTGCGGTAGCTTTCAGTCAGTGCCGTATGGAATTTGGCGTCACCCCAGCCATCCTCCAGATTGGGCTCGGCGCCATTACACATGGACGAATCCACCCCATGCTCTTTAAGAATATGCCATTCGCCGGGGCCAATCAGGTCTATGGCCGAAAATCCCAGGCGTTTAACCACCAGGCACAGCTCTTCTACCGATAGAAAGTTGAATGTCCAACGAGCCACCGAGTGGTGGATATTGCCCTTGAGCGCGCCTGCTGCACCAGTTTCATCTGCCAGGGCGCGCGCGCCTAGAGCGCTTAAGCTGCTTACGCCCAGGGCACTGGCCACAGCGGCCCGCAGTAAGGAGCGACGTTTTACCGAATAACTCATAGTAATTGTCCCGTTATCATTATTAATTATATGATTTAACAGGCTCAAAGATACCCTGCCACAGGCAGGATTTCCACTGTGGCAACGGTTCTTTACAAGCGGGGAGCCCTGGCTGAGACCAGCTATAGGCATAAATAGATAAGGCTCAGGTCTCCTCAGAGGATACCGGGCGCAGCGACATTAGGCGCGATCGGCCATATACCGCTCATAATCAGGAATGGCGCGCTCAACTTCGCCGCTGAAGAGGGGCGACGCCACCATAAAATCGGCCGAGATCTGGTTACAGGCAACCGGAATATTCCACACAGCGGCAATACGCAACAGTGCCTTTACATCCGGGTCATGGGGCATGGGCTCAAACGGATCCCAGAAAAAAATCAGGAAATCCACTT
>DATBNH010000196.1:0-8075 GCA_036554405.1 Cellvibrionaceae bacterium
TCTATGCTTTGGCACTGGGGAAAAAGCCGGTGGTGGTTAATGACTGCCCCGGCTTTTTAGTGAATCGGGTTTTGTTTCCCTACTTTCAAGCTTTTGCTCTGTTGGTGCGCGATGGTGCTGATATTGCCGAAGTTGATAAGGTGATGGAAAGCTGGGGCTGGCCGATGGGTCCTGCCTATTTACTGGATGTGGTCGGGCTGGATACAGCCGTCCATGCTGAAAAAGTAATGGCCGAGGCCTTTCCCGATCGTATGCAACGCAATTTCACCTCGGCACTTGAGGTATTGTATGAAGCCGGTCGCTTGGGTCAGAAAAACAAACAGGGTTTTTATGATTACAGCTACGATAAAAAAGGCCGCTTGCAAAAAACCTCAAGTTCGGATGCCCAAAAACTGTTGGCCGATTGCTGCGGCGAAGTGCGAACCTTCAGTAAGGATGAAATTATTATGCGCATGATGTTGCCGATGATTACCGAACTGGTGCGCTGTATTGAAGAGGGCGTGGTCGAGTCAGTGGCCGAAGCTGATATGGCGCTGGTTTATGGCACCGGGTTTCCCCCATTTCGCGGTGGCGTATTTCGCTGGATTGATAGCGTCGGCGCCAAAAGTATTTGTGCAGCAGCCGAGACTTATCACGCTCTGGGTGCACTCTATATTGCGCCCGCGCTGTTACAAGAAAAAGCACAAACCGCTGAAACATTTTATTGCTGAGCACCGGCTATGTGCCTGTGTTGCCTTTAGAGGAGATTTTTCGTGAGCCTACTTCCGACTGATGCGGTGATTGTCGATTATGCGCGCAGTGCCATGGGGCGCTCCAAAAACGGCTGTTTTCGTCACACTCGCGCCGATGATATGTCGGCAGCGGTTATTCGCCAACTGCTGGCGCGCAATAACAATCTTGACCCTGCCGAGATAGATGATCTGATCTGGGGCTGTGTACTGCAACGCGAGGAGCAGGCGTTTAATATCGCTCGCAATATCGCGCTCTTAGCCGGCTTGCCGCATACGGTGCCCGCACAAACAGTCAACCGTTTGTGCGGGTCATCTATGCTCGCTTTGCATACGGCTACCGCCAATATTAGAGCGGGTCTGGGACATGTCTATTTAATTGGTGGTGTTGAGCACTTGGGGCACTTGCCCATGTATGAAGCTATCAATCCCAACCCCTTGTTGGGGCTCAGTGTAGCCAAGGCGGCAGGCAATATGGGGATTACCGCCGAGTACCTGTCGCAATTGCACAACATCTCCCGTGAGGCCATGGATCGCTTTGCCCTGCGTTCCCATCAGTTGGCGGCCAAGGCAACCAGTAGCGGTGTTTTTGCACGAGAAATTGTGCCGGTAAGGGGGCACAACGTCGAAGGGTTCGCCGAGATGATTAACACTGATGAAACCATTCGCGCGGAAACCACCTACGAAACTTTGGCACAGTTGCCGCCGGCGTTTGATCCGGTTAACGGCAAGGTGACGGCGGGCAGCTCTTCTCAACTTTCGGATGGCGCCTCGGCGATGCTGGTTATGTCTTATGAGCGCGCCCGGTCGCTGGGTTTAACGCCCCTGGCGCGCGTGGTCTCGCTAGGGCTGGCCGGTGTCGACCCTTCAATTATGGGTTATGGACCTGTGCCCGCTACAGAAAAGGCGCTAACGTCTGCCAATCTCACCATCGAGGATATTCAGTGCGTGGAGCTCAACGAGGCTTTCGCCGCTCAGGCGCTGCCGGTGTTAAAAGACTTACAGTTGCTCGACGACATGGATGACAGGGTAAATGTACTCGGCGGCGCTATCGCCCTCGGCCATCCATTTGGTTGTTCGGGCACCCGCATTACCGGCACGCTGTTAACAGCCATGGAAGCCCGTGGCGATACCCTGGGTGTGGCCACTATGTGCATTGGTCTGGGGCAGGGTATTGCCACAGTGCTGGAGCGCTGTTGATTGACTGCGCTTTTTTTAACCACAAACGCTCGCGCGAGCGCAAACACCCGTGACACATGCCAGCTGTTTGCGTCTAATTACACAGTCAGTGATTGAACCTCGGGGGCGAGTGTGGCAAAATCAGCACCCTTCTCACAGTCGGCCAGCTTGTTTTGGCGATTTTTACATTAAATTCAAAGACTTAGAGAATTAGTGGGCGCCATTGACTGGCGTTCCTGGAAGAGCGGTCGTGGTGGAATTGGTAGACACGCCAGGTTTAGGTTCTGGTGCCGCAAGGTGTGGGAGTTCGAGTCTCCCCGACCGCACCAAATAACATAGCACGTTGCTGCAAGCAGCGTATTTAACCGATGTGAAAGACATCACCGGCATTTCACGAGGAAATTATGCAGGTTTCAATTGAAACGACTTCTGGGCTGGAGCGTCGCCTGACAATTGGTGTTCCCGCCAATACGGTAGAATCTGAGGTGCAAAAACGCCTCCAGGAAGCGGCTAAAAATATTCGCATCAACGGCTTTCGCAAGGGCAAGGTGCCCATGAAAGTGGTTAAGCAGCGCTATGGCGCTGGCGTCCGCCAAGAAGTTCTGGGCGAAGTCATCAGCCGCTCTTTTTACGAGGCTGCCAAAAAAGAAGACGTAAAGCCCGCCGGTCAGCCCAGTATTCAGCCCAAACAGATGGCAGAGGGCAAGGACCTGGAGTTCGTGGCGACTTTTGAAGTCTACCCGGAAGTGGAATTGGGTGATGTAAGCGCGTTTAGTATTACCCGCTACACTGCAGAGATCACCGATGCCGACATTGATAAAATGATTGAAGTGCTGCAGAAGCACCAGGCCACCTGGGAAGTGGTGGATCGTGCCGCGGCCGAGGGCGATCAGGTTAATATCAACTTTGTTGGTACCAAAGACGGCGAAGAGTTTGAAGGTGGCAAAGCCGACAACCACAACCTGGTACTGGGTTCAGGCTCGATGATTCCGGGCTTTGAAGACGGCATTGTGGGCATGAAAGCCGGCGATGAAAAAACCATCAAAGTAACCTTCCCGGACGATTACAATACCGAGGCGCTTAAAGGCGCCAAGGCCGAGTTTGCCATTACCGTTAACAGTGTGTCTGAGCAGGTGCTGCCGGAATTGAAAAAGCCGTTTTTCCAGAAATTCGGTTTGGAAAAAGGCGGCCTCAAAGCTTTCCAGAAAGAAGTTAAAACCAATATGGAGCGCGAGCTGAAGAACGCGCTGAAAGCCAAGGTCAAAGCCCAGGTGATGGACGCGTTGATTGAAACACACAAGATTGAGCTGCCCAAGGCTTTGGTTGGCAATGAAATTGGCGTGTTGCGCAATCAAATGATGCAGCGTTTTGGCAATCAACCGCAGAACTTTGATGTTAAATCACTGCTGCCAGACACTATGTTCCAGCAAGAAGCTGAACGCCGCGTAGCGCTGGGTTTGATTGTGGGTGAAATTGTCAAACAGGCTAAAATCAAGCCCGATGCTAAATCAGTGCGTGCTATGGTTGACGAGATTGCCAGTACCTACGAAGAGCCACAGGAAGTGGTAGATTACTACTACAGTCAGCGCGAGTTGCTGGCCGGTGTTGAGTCTGCGGTACTGGAAGATCAGGTGGTGGAGCACATTCTGGCCGAGGCGAAAGTGTCAGAAGAAGCGTCCACTTATGACGACATCATGCAGGCAAATGCTGAAAAATAAGCCTTTTTGAACAAAAAAGCCGCGAAACGTTTGTTTCGCGGCCACCTCCTTTCTTTAATGCTTGCCAGCACTGGCCAAGTTGCTCATCACAGGTTAAGCTCCCACAGTGTTTGCCGATGTTCTAATCGGTTGCTGGTTATTTCAAACTAAGGATAAACATCGATGTCCCGTAACGTCTCAGATAGTCTGCCAGAAGAGATTAACAGTGCCCTGGTGCCCATCGTGGTTGAGCAAACCGCTCGGGGCGAGCGCTCTTATGATATTTTCTCTCGGTTGCTCAAAGAGCGGGTGATTTTCCTCACCGGACAGGTGGAAGATCATATGGCCAATTTGATCTGTGCTCAGATGTTGTTTCTGGAGGCAGAAAACCCTGATAAAGACATTCATCTGTATATCAACTCCCCCGGCGGCGTGGTAACAGCGGGCATGTCTATTTACGATACCATGCAGTTTATCAAGCCCGATGTGAGTACTATCTGTATGGGCCAAGCCTGCAGTATGGGCTCGTTTCTGCTTGCCGCCGGCGCCAAAGGCAAGCGCCACTGTCTGCCCAATGCGCGGGTAATGATTCATCAGCCTAGCGGCGGTGCTCAGGGGCAGGCTTCGGATATACACATTCAGGCCCAGGAAATACTTAAAATTCGCCACCGACTCAATGAGCTGTTGGCCCACCACACGGGGCAGGATATCAAGCAAATTGAGCTGGATACCGAGCGTGACAAATTTATGACGGCGCAGGAATCGGTGGACTATGGTCTAGTCGATACGATTATCCAAAACCGTGGCGGCAATGCCGTATAGCAGGTTCTGTGATCCAGGGCTTGAAAAATCAGGTAAAAACAAGCATCTTTACCTTATGATGTTGATAAATGATGGAGTGGTTTAATGACCGATCACACTGGTGACAGCGGCGACAAGAATGGCAAATTGCTGTATTGCTCGTTTTGTGGCAAAAGCCAGCACGAAGTGCGCAAGCTGATTGCGGGGCCTTCAGTATTTATTTGCGATGAGTGTGTCGATTTGTGTAACGACATTATTCGCGAGGAAATACAAGAGGCTACAGGCGACGGCCAGTCGGAAAAACTGCCCAAGCCCAGCGAAATTTCCGCAATTCTCGACCAATATGTCATTGGTCAGACCCGTGCTAAAAAGGTGTTGGCGGTAGCGGTGTACAACCACTACAAACGCCTGCGTTCTGGCAGTACTAAAGGTAAAGACAAAGAGCCTGTAGAGCTTGGCAAAAGTAATATTTTGCTGGTGGGCCCCACCGGTAGCGGTAAAACGCTGCTGGCTGAAACACTGGCCCGTCTGTTGAACGTACCTTTTACCATTGCCGACGCCACCACCCTGACCGAAGCCGGTTATGTGGGTGAAGACGTTGAAAACATCATTCAGAAGCTTTTGCAAAAATGCGATTATGATGTGGAAAAGGCACAGCAAGGCATAGTTTATATTGATGAAATTGACAAAATTTCACGCAAGTCCGACAACCCGTCAATCACCCGTGATGTCTCTGGGGAGGGTGTGCAGCAGGCCCTGTTGAAGCTGATTGAAGGCACAGTGGCCTCGGTACCGCCCCAGGGTGGGCGCAAGCATCCGCAGCAGGAATTTTTGCAGGTCGATACCGGCAATATTCTGTTTATCTGCGGCGGTGCATTTGCCGGTCTCGATAAAGTCATTCGTGAGCGCTCGGAAAAAGGCGGCATCGGTTTTGGCGCCGAGGTTAAAAGCAAGGACAACAAGCGTAACTTCGGTGAAACCCTGCACGAGCTGGAGCCGGAAGATCTGGTGCGCTATGGCTTGATCCCTGAGTTTGTAGGGCGTTTGCCCGTTATTGCCACTTTGGATGAGCTGGACAAAGAGGCGCTGGTTGAAATTCTCAATGAGCCCAAAAACGCCCTCACCAAGCAGTATCAGCGTCTGTTTGAGATGGAAGGCGTAGAGCTGGACTTCCGCCGCGATGCCCTGGAAGCTGTGGCGCAAAAAGCCATGGACCGCAAAACCGGTGCCCGTGGTCTGCGCTCAATCATGGAGTCGGTCTTACTCGACACCATGTACCGCATTCCCTCCGAGGAGAATGTGAAAAAAGTGGTGGTTGATGAGTCAGTGATTAAAGGTGAATCTGAGCCCTTACTGGTTTACGAAAACCTCGATGCGCCGGCAAGCAAGATTGCCAAAGAAGAGTAGAGAGCATTCCAACTGTTCCTAAAATGACCAAAAAGGGTGTTTTTTACACCCTTTTTGCGTTTTTTAGGCTTCATATCTTGTTTTTTCCCTGTTTTGACCCCAATCTAAAAGTAACCTGAAATTTACTCTTCAACCGGCACCGGGGGTTTCCATGGACACAGTCCAGCCTGTTTCAAGCAACGATGATCTACCTTTGCTGCCATTGCGTGATGTGGTGGTTTACCCACATATGGTCGTGCCCTTATTTGTGGGCCGGCAAAAGTCTATCGAAGCGCTGGAAAGCGCGATGAAGGCCGATAAACAAATCGTGCTGGTGGCACAAAAGAACCCCGGTCACGATGATCCGGGCCCTGCCGATTTATATGAGGTCGGGACACTGGCAACCATATTGCAGCTGCTGCGTTTGCCCGACGGTACCGTCAAGGTGCTGGTAGAGGGCGGCGATCGAGTGCACCTTGATAATACTGAGGAAGTGGCGGGCCACTACCGGGTGGCGGTCACGGTCTTTGCTGAGCAACCCGTTGACAGCTCTGTGGCTGAATCGCTGGTAAAAACCGCCAGTGAGCATTTTGAGCAATACGTTAGCCTCAGTCGCAAAGTGGCCTCAGAGGTCATGAACTCTCTCAATGGTATCGATGATCCGGGCCGCCTGGCAGACACGATTGCTGCGCATATGGCACTGGAGCTGGATCAGAAACAGGCGGTGCTGGAAATTCTCGATGTGCGCGAGCGCATCGAGAGCCTGTTGGGATTGATGGACGAGCAGATTGATCTGCTTCAGGTAGAGAAGAAAATACGCGGCCGCGTTAAAAAGCAAATGGAAAAGAGCCAGCGCGAGTACTATCTGAACGAGCAGATGAAAGCGATTCAGAAAGAGCTCGGCGATATGGGCGAGGAGCTCTCTGAAGCCGATGAGCTGGAAAGTAAAATTGCCAACAGCGGTATGCCCAAAGAAGCCCAGGAAAAAACCCAGGCCGAGCTCAATAAGCTCAAAATGATGTCTCCCATGTCGGCCGAGGCGTCGGTGCTGCGCTCGTATATTGACTGGATGGTCAAGGTGCCATGGAAAAAGCGCAGTAAGGTGCGCCACGATCTGGCCCTCGCCGAAGAGGTGTTGGAAAAAGATCATTACGGTCTGGAAGAGGTCAAGGAGCGCATCCTGGAATACCTGGCAGTGCAACAGCGGGTCCGCAAGCTGAAAGGCCCGATACTCTGCCTGGTAGGGCCTCCCGGCGTGGGTAAAACCTCGCTCGGCGAATCTATAGCACGGGCTACCAACCGCAAGTTTGTGCGTATGGCCTTGGGTGGTGTGCGCGACGAGGCGGAAATTCGCGGCCACAGACGCACCTATATCGGTTCGCTGCCAGGCAAATTGGTGCAAAAAATGGCCAAGGCCGGCGTGCGTAATCCACTGTTTTTGCTCGATGAAATCGACAAAATGGGCATGGACACACGTGGCGACCCGGCCTCGGCGTTGCTGGAGGTACTGGATCCCGAGCAAAACAATCACTTTAATGATCACTACCTCGAGGTGGATTACGATCTGTCGGATGTCATGTTTGTCTGCACCTCGAACTCCATGAACATTCCGGGCCCCTTACTCGATCGCATGGAGGTGATTCGCATCCCCGGTTATACCGAGGATGAAAAGCTCAATATTGCCAAGCGCTATCTGCTGCCCAAGCAGATCAAGGCCAATGGCTTAAAAACCGATGAAATGAGTATTGAGGATCAGGCGCTGCGCGATATTATTCGCTATTACACCCGGGAGGCAGGGGTGCGCGGATTGGACCGAGAGATCGCCAAACTCGCACGCAAGGTAGTCACCCGCCATATTCGCGCCGGCAAGGGCGATACAGCCGAAATAACGCCAGACAGCCTTGAGGCTTTGCTGGGTGTGCGTAAGTTTGATTTTGGCCGTGCCGAAAGCGACGATCAGATCGGCCAGGTTACCGGTCTTGCCTGGACGCAAGTGGGCGGCGAATTGCTCAGTATTGAGTCGTCAGCCATCAAGGGCAAGGGCAGGGTGGTTAAAACCGGCTCTCTGGGCGATGTTATGCAAGAGTCCATACAGGCGGCACTGACCGTGGTGCGCTCGCGTGCGCAGGTACTGGGTATTTCGCCCGACTACCACGAAAAAGTAGATATCCACATTCATGTGCCGGAAGGGGCCACACCTAAAGACGGCCCCAGCGCCGGTATTACCATGTGCACGGCACTGGTGTCGGTATTGACCTCAATCCCGGTGCGCGCCGATGTGGCC
>DATBNH010000224.1:0-7446 GCA_036554405.1 Cellvibrionaceae bacterium
TAAAGGTTTTGGCTTCCAGGTTGGGCGCGTAGGCATACTTGGCCGGTTCCGGTTGCATAAACTGGGCGACGGCAAAGCCCCGACAATTCATTTGAATCATCATTTTCTGATTCCATAAAAAACCGGCAGCACGTGGCATCAGGGTAGGGCTTTTAAGGTGGTAGTGGCTGCCGTTTTCAGATGGGAATAGCATGGATGGCTCCTGTAAAAAAGGGCGCCGAAGCGCCCAAGCAAAGGTCAATGCAAAAGAGTTATCAACCGTTGGTGTTTAAATCTTGTTGAATTTTTTCCAGCTTATCGCCGGTCAGGTCATAAAACAGCAGGGCGACAATGGCGATAAAGGCAAACACGCCCGGCGCCAGAGTCTGCATATAGACAATACCATCCAGTGAGGCGTTGGACTGAGCGGTATTGGCTTCATAGCCGAGCATGGCCAGCACCGATAACATCAGTGCTGAGCCCACCGCGCTGCCAATTTTCTGGGAGAAAGTTGTGGCCGAAAAAGTCATGCCCGTCGCTCGTCGTCCGGTTCGCCATTCGTTGTAGTCGGCTACATCCGCATACATGGCCCAGGTAATGGGAGCTTTAGGCCCCAGTGCCAAGCTAATGAGAATACTCAACACAAACATCCAGATAATTTCTATAGGCAACTCGGCGCTGTCGAGCACACTGCCATCGGCCCGGGTGCGAATAACGCTGATGGTTTGGCGCTCAAGGCCTTCCAGGTTCAGGGTGGGTAGCGATGGTTCCAGTTCAACACGGTTTTTGATAATCCAGAAAACCTTGTCGTAACGGGTCCAGGTATAAGTGTCGCCTGGCTGGTGGGTCTCACCCAGTAAATCGTCGGCGGCCAGCGTAGTGCGACTGGCATCGTTGACATCGACAACGCCCAGTGCCTGTGGTTTGGGGACGAAAGCAAAGACCACACACAAGACGCCGACAATGCCCATTAGAATCATTAACAATCTAACCTTGTCGATATATTTGGTCAAAGTGGAGGCCGACATGGCGCCGATCATCAGCCCCAGAATTTGCAGCCCCACAAAAGTGCCCAAAAGATCGGGGCGCTCGACAAAATATTTAAAGTAATAAGCGGCCGAGCTGCCGCGCAAGGTAAAGGTGGTCATAATGACCATGGCCAGCACAAAAATAATCAGCCAGGGGCGACAGGTGACCAGATCTTTCAAGTCCTGAAGGGGGTTGGATTTTTGTTCGGGTGGCGGCGCGATGCGCTCCTTGGTGGTGGCAAAGGTAATCAAAAACAGGATGGAGGCGATAACCGCGTAGATGCTCATGGTAATTTGCCAGCCCATAGGGCTGTAGCGGTCGCCACCGCCAAAGTATTCGGCCAGGTCCGGGGTGGCGGCGCCGACAATAATGCCGGTGAGATAAGCAAAGAAAAAGCGAGTACTGTTGAGCGAGTTGCGCTCTTGCGGGTTGGCTGTCAATACACCGGAGAGCGAGTTATAGGGTGTGTTCAACACCGTGTAAGCCAACATTAGAATCATATAGGTGGCATAGGCCCAGATCAGCTTGCCGGTATCTCCCAAGTCTGGCGTGGTCATGGTCAGCAGACCTGCCCCCATCATCGGCAGGGCACCAAATAACAAATAGGGCCTGAATTTACCCCAGCGGGTTTTGGTTTTATCGGCAATGGCGCCCATGGCCGGATCGGTAAAGGCGTCGACAATTTTAGTAACCGTTACCATGGTAGCCGCAGCGGCGGCGGTAATGCCGAAAATATCGGTGTAAAAGAAAATCAGGTAGGAGCCAATAATGGCCCAATAGAAATTAAACCCCGCGTCTCCCAAGCCGTAGCCTATGCGTTCGCGCCAGCTGAGTTTGGCTAAGCGATCAGTGGATGATGGTTGCGACATGGTATCCCCCGGTGTTTGTTATTGTGTGTACTTAAGCATTGCTTACCGGCCTGTAAATGATGAGGCTTGGTATATGTGGTGTTTAACATGATAACAACAGGGGGTGTGGATAACTATCTGATACCCGATCGCCGCTATATGATAGCGCTATCATACCTGCTAGTAAACGCCAGATCTACCCCCGATCATAGCGATGAGCGGGGTTGTGGGAAAGTGTTTTCCAGTTTTAAAGGTGCAGCGTGGCGATTATCCGTGTCAGGCACTTTTTTGCAGGGGGCCAGAGGTGGGCAATTGGTACTGGTATTTGAGCCAGGCCTGCTCTATCGGGCTGGTGGGAGCAGATTGTTGGCGGATGGTCTTGAGCAGCCGCAGGTCGTCAATGGTGGGGTCGATCACCTCATCGTCTAATAGGGCGGTAATCAGCGTACCGTGCTTTTTTAACAAGCGCACCTGGGCCGGGTTCAAGGTATGGGTGGCGGGCAGCTGACGAAGGCAGTTAAAAGGCTGTTTCAGGTAGTGTTCGCGTGGCAACATGGTGTTTCCCTCCGTATCGGTTACGAGGGTTATACGCGGTTTATATGAAAGAGATGTGTCAGAAACAGGTGGGGCTAAATGTGGGGCACAAAAAAACCGGCCGCAGCCGGTTTTTTCAGTCTCGATGCAATCAGGCGGCCATGGCCTTAATGCGCGAGTTCAGGCGGCTTTTGTGACGGGCGGCTTTATTCTTGTGAATAATGCCTTTGTCGGCCATACGGTCGATAACCGGTACGGCTGCTACATAAGCGGCTTTTGCTTCTTCAGCATTACCTGCGTCAATAGCGGCAACCACTTTCTTCAAGTAGGTGCGCACCATGGAGCGCAGGCTAGCGTTGTGCTTGCGCGCTTTTTCGTTCTGGCGTGCACGTTTCTTAGCTTGGGGTGAATTGGCCACCGGTTTGCTCCTGTAATTAAGTCGGATTTCGTGTGTAAATTAAAGACGCGACATTATGCCTATTTAAAAACCCATGTCAACAGGGGCGGGGTGTTTATTAAGTGCGTCTGTGGTTGCCCAGTATAGCCTGTTTTGGCCGTTTATGCGGAGTTGGGCTACACCCGCTTGGGTGCAAAAACGGCCGGTGGCGGCAGAGGCATGTCGATGTCAAAAATCACGCCGGTACCATCGGGACGATTGCGGGCGCGGGCGGTGCCGCCGTGGTAATCAGCAATCAGGCTGACAATAAACAGCCCCAGGCCTAAGTGAATACGGCTATCGGCTGTGAACTGGGGGCGGCCAGTGGTAAGTGAGTTAAACAACTGTCCGGCCAGTGCCGGGGGTAAAGCGGGGCCGGTGTTGCTGACGCTGATCAGGCAGTGCGGATTTTCTGTATCGGCCAAATAGTTCAGCGACAACTCGATAGGAGTGCCGGCCGGGGCAAAATCGTTGGCGTTATCGATGAGCTTATCCAGCATTTGCACCAGCAACTCCGGCGCCAGCTGCGTCTGCCAGATGTCGCTGTCAGGTGTATCGGCGCTGAGGATGACCGGACGCTGGTAGGTGTCGGTATAGGCCTGGCAAATATCCTTCAGCAGCCGGGCCAGATGAATGGTTTCTTTTTCGGCGGCCACAATGCTGGCCTCCACCCGGCTGGCTTCAGTCATGGCGCTTAAAATATCACTCAGGCGTCCGGCGCCATCGCGCGCTCTTTGGGTATAGGTATGGGCCTCGGTGGGTAGATTCAGCCCTGCGAGATTATCCAGCGAGCTGCGCACGACCGCCAAGGGCGTGCGCAGTTCGTGGGAGAGCTTACTCGACAGCGTTTTTAAATAATCGGTATACAGCCGCACCTGTTGCAGCAAGGCACGGTAGTTTTCGGATAAATCCGTCAGCTCGTCGTTGATACGGCTTTGCGGCCACGCCGCCAGCAGCGCTTCCGGGGTGACTTGCTGCTGCGCTTTACGGGCAGCGCGGTTAAGGCGGCCAATACGCCAGGACAACCAGGAGGCGTAGCCGATTAACACCAATAACAACACCAGGCCCGAAGCCAGCGTGATTAATAACAGGCGCTTAATGGCCTGGGCGTTCAAGTGCTGCCAGGGGTTACTGGTCTGTTCCACTATCACCACCCCCGCCAGCTGATTTTCCAGCGCTTCGGTTTGCTCGCGGTAGATGGGTGCGGACACCACTGCTCGCTCTCCGCCAGGGCTCTGCAGCCATTGGCCGTGGGATTGGCCGCTAATGGCCCGGCGAGTGATTGGATTATTGTGCCTGCCGGTGTGTTGGGGCTCGTAGGTGGGCAACGAGTGGCGGCTGCCGATCCGGTTTAGTACGGCTTGCCACAGCCAGTGAGGCGACTGGGCTCCTGTTTCGGGGGGTTGCTGGGAGCGCGCCAATTGCCATAGCTGGGCATCGGTAACGGTGAGCGTGTGTCCTGCTCGGGCAAAGATGTCGAGGGCTTGCTGGACGCTGTCACTGGGTTCAATCAGGCGGCCATGGGTGGCTGGCAGTATGCCCGGATCAGTACCGCCCGCGCGCAGTGCCAGTGAACCCAAAGTGCCAAGGGCGCGTGGCTGGCCTCGGTTATCATCAATCACCGCCAGCGCAAAGCTCTCGCGTGCAAGGCTTATGGGTAGCTGAATTTCGACGCTGTAGCCTTCAGCAGTTTGCTGCAATACACCTCTGATGCGGTAGTCTGATTGCACCTGTCCGGAGAGCGTGCGATGCACTGTTTGCATACTGCCGGGGGCGCTGGCGCGCAGAATAAAATAGTTGTGGCCAATGGCGATGACCAGATGATCGGCGCTGGCCAGTTTTTCGCTGCCGGGGCGGTGGAAACTGACATTTAGACTCTTTACATCGAGCATCAAGCTCAATGTGCCCCGATGGCGGCCGGTGCGCACCGCGACGCTAAAGCCCGATTCATCGCTAAAAAGCCGCGGCTCAACGTCGAGGTTGCGCCATTCATCAGCATAACCATCGAGTGTGGGGGCAAAGGGCAGAGGGTGAACATAGAGACTGTGTTCATAGTCAATGCTGTGCAGAGGCATTAACGCTGGATCTGAGCCCAGTCGTGCTGCCACCGCCTGAGCGGTTGCTTCAAGGGCGCGTAGTTGGCCGTCTTTAATGACCTGACCAAACACCGCCAGATATTCCACCAACGCCCAGGGCAACAGCAGTGCCACCAGACTGACCAGCGCCAGTTGCTGGCGCAGTTTCACGGCGTGTCCAGCCAGCGATAGCCCATACCGTAAGCGGTTTGAATGCGATCAAAGCCGGCGTCTATGTCGTTGAACTTGCGGCGAATACGTTTGATATGAGAGGTAATGGTATTGTCATCCAGCACCACATTGGCGGCATCCATTAATTGCTGGCGGTTTTTTACATGGCCGGGGTGGCGGGCCAGGGCATGCAAAATCCAGAACTCGGTGACGGTCAGATCCACCGGTTGGCCCTGCCAGTGAGTGCTCATGCGCGATAGATTAATGGCCAGCGCTCCGCGCTCCAGAGCGTCCTCTTGTTTAACAGGCTGGCGCAGTGCATCCACGCGGCGAAACAGCGCGTTGATCCGCGCCAGCAACTGGGCCTGGCCAATGTCCTTGGTGAGATAGTCATCGGCGCCGAGGCGCAGCCCGGAGATCACATCAAACTCGTCATCGCGAGCGGTCAGAAACACAATCGGCAGCTCCGGAGAGCGGCTACGCAAGTCGCGGCAGAGTTCAAAGCCGCCTTCGATATCATCACCCAAACCCACATCAATGATAGCCAGATCGGGCAGGCTCAGGGCAAAAGCCGCCAGCGCCGAGGGTCGATCCAGATGGTGGCTGACTTTATAACCGAGCTTTTGCAGGGCATCGCGGTAATTATCGGCAATGGCCTGCTCGTCTTCGACTATGGCAATTTTGCGGGCCATAAGGATTCCTGAGAGGTTAAAAGGCGATGTTAGCCTAAACCTTCCCGCCTGACAAAATAGTGGCTACAGGATATGCTTGGCCACGATGGCAAAAGGAGAAAAGATTCATGCAACAAGCCAAGAGTACTTTGGGGGAAAAACTTAAATCGCGCTGGAAGTTGATGCTATTGGCACTGCCGTTTACAGCCGTAGGTATAGGTTTTCTGCTGTTGTCGGTGCTGCCTGCTTTGAAGGATGCCAGGCAAATGCAGCACTGGCAGCAAGGGCAGGCGCAGATTACCAGCGCCGGGGTAAAGGTCAATCGCGGTGACGACGCCACCACCTATAAGGCCTTCGCCACTTACCGTTATAGCTTTGCCGGTGGCCAATACACCGGCTCGCGGGTGGCCATTGACAGCAGCGCCGATAATATTGGCGATTTTCAGCAGCAGTTGGGCCACCAGCTTGAGCGCGCCCAGCGCGAGGGCCGCACAGTGAATGTTTATATCAACCCCGACGACCCTGCTCAAGCGGTTCTCAACCGCGAGCTGCGCTGGGAGCTGTTGGTATTCAAAATGGTCTTCGTTTTGGTTTTTGGCGGGATAGGCCTGGGTATTTTGCTCTATGCCCTACTGGCGCCTCTGGATACACTGAAAACAGCCGGCGCTGACAAGCCCTGGTTGACCCGCCGCGATTGGGCCAGCCCCGATATTAAATGTAACGGCAAAGTGCTGCTTTGGGGCTCTCTGGGCTTTGCCGTGTTCTGGAACCTGATTGCCATACCGGTGGGGATCAAGTGTGTGGAGGAGTTTACCGAGGGTAATACAGCGGCGCTGATCGGCTTGCTATTTCCACTGGTGGGGGCAGGGCTAGTGGTTTGGGCGGTAAAAGAATGGCGCGCCTATAAGCGTTTTGGTCCGGCGCCCTTGCAGATGGACCCTTACCCCGGTTCCATTGGCGGGCAGGTGGGCGGGGTGATTGAAGTGACCTTGCCCTACGACAACACGGTGGGTTTTGTTACCAAACTGGGCTGCTTTGAAGTTTATTACACGCGCTCCGGCAAAGAGCGCAAGCGTCATGAGAAATTGCTGTGGCAAAGCGAGGGCTTTGCCACTACGCGTGCCACAGGTATTAGCGCCAATAAAACCCGGCTGGAAATTTTATTTAATGTACCTGAGAATTTACCGCCATCCCAGGTGCCATCCAATCGTTACCATTTGTGGCGCTTAACTGTTACAGCTGATCTGCCCGGCGCGGATTTTAATCGCAGCTACGAGTTGCCGGTATTTGCTACAGGTGCCTCGGCGACCTATCTCGATAGCTTGAGCGGGGATAATCCGCTACAGCAGGAATTTAGTGAAAAGGCCATCGAGGAGGTGTTGGATGTTCGCCAGATTCCGGGTGGTGTGGAGTTGGACAACCCAGCCTTTCGCCGCCCCGGTGGCAAGCTTGTGGGGTTACTGGTGGGTGCGGTCTTTACCGGTGCAGGTATTGTGATGTGGCAGCAAAAGGCCCCGCTGTTATTTACGCTTATTGTTTTTCTTATTGGTGCATCGGCAACAATTTTTTGTCTTTACAGCTTGATACTAAGGCTTCGAGTTAAGCTGGATACCGCAGGGCTGCATGTACGTAAATCGTTGTTGGGGCTGCCCGCTGGTAGCCGTCAAGTACACCGCAGTGATATTGCCGCGCTTCCCATTAAA
>DATBNH010000246.1:0-3186 GCA_036554405.1 Cellvibrionaceae bacterium
ATCGAAAATTTTATTCGCCGCTTTCGCGCCAAAGCTACCAAGGCTAAGCAGGCGCAGAGCCGCATCAAGCAATTGGAGCGCATGGAAAAAATTGCACCCGCCCATGTGGACTCTCCTTTTAGTTTTAAATTTACCGCCTCCGAGAAAGTCTCTGACCCGCTTATCGTGCTCAGTCAGATGTCTATTGGCTACGCCGGTCAAGCGGTGCTCGACAAGGTTAATATCAATATCGCGCCCAACACCCGCATCGGTTTATTGGGCCCCAACGGCGCCGGTAAATCCAGCCTGCTTAAAACCCTGGCCGGATCGCTCGAACCCCTGACTGGCGAGCGTGTGACCGGCGAGCATTACAAGCTGGGTTATTTTGCCCAGCACCAACTCGAGGCACTGGATTACAAGGCCTCTGCCGCACTGCATATTCAACGCATTTCGCCCGAGGCGCGCGAACAGGAAGTGCGTAATTTTCTCGGCAGCTTTGATTTTATCGGCGATCGCGCCTTCGAGCCGATTACGCATTTCTCTGGCGGTGAAAAGGCAAGGCTGGCGCTGGCCTTGATTGCCTGGCAAAAACCCAATGTCTTGCTACTGGATGAACCGACCAACCATCTGGATCTGGAAATGCGCCAGGCGCTGACCATGGCACTACAGGACTTTGAAGGGGCCATTATTCTGGTCTCTCACGATCGCCACCTGCTGCGCAACACCGTGGATGACTGGCTACTGGTTGCCGATGGGAGCGTAAGTGCTTTTGACGGCGATCTCGACGATTATCACCGCTGGCTAAACGAGCGCAAACAAAACCCGGAAGTGGCCACCGATGCACCTAAAACAGTGGTGCTGGATAAAAAGGCCGAACGCCAGGCTGCCGCCAATCGGCGGGAAGCGCTCAAACCATTGACCAACAAAATCAAAAAACTTGAAAGCCAACTGGATGCGCTGCAATCCCGACTGGCTAAAGTGGAAGCACGTTTGGCCGAAACAGCCATTTACGAACCCGTCCACAAAGACGAGCTTCAGGAACTACTACAGCAACAGGCCACGCTCAAAGCCGAACAGGAGGCCACCGAGGAGGCCTGGCTGTTCGCTCAGGATGAGCTGGAAACACTCCAATAGGCCGATACATGTCGGCCGCGGGCATTTCGAGGCTATACTTAAAATCCCCCTCTGGCCGGCACTGAATCACAAGGACTTTTTATGCACTGGCTCACTCGTAGTGTTCAACTCAAACTAATTGCCGTGGTTGGCTGTGGTTTTGGCGGCCTGTTACTGGCAGCCGTTATCGCCATTGGCTCATTGAACGCCCAGCTGGGCGATTACAACCGCCTGATCAACCAAAATATTGCCGCCGAGCGCAGTATTGATGGCCTCAACTTTGCATTTAAGGTACAAGTACAAGAGTGGAAAAATGTCCTTTTGCGCGGTGCCGACTCTGCGGAACGCAATAAATACTGGCAGCGCTTTAACGCCGCGCACAATGATATACAGAGCAAAGTGATCGAACTTAGCAGACAGCTGCCACCCGGCCCCAGTCGCCAGCTGGTGGAAGAATTTGCCGCCGCTCACCTGTCGGCCTTTGATCAATACCAAAGCGGATTTGATGCATTTGCCGCGGCAAACTTTGATCCTGTTATTGGCGATCGGGCGGTAACGGGCATTGATCGCGAACCCAGCCGCCTGCTCGATGAGTCAGCAAACCTTATCCATGAACACGTTCAAAGCATGGCCACCGAAGTACAGGCCGCCAGCGCACTGGTTTCACGCTGGGCCTTAATAGCCATTCTTGCTGTAGCTCTGGTAATGCTGGTTATACTGTGGTTATTGTTGCGCTCAACGCTGATTGCGCCGCTACAAACCCTGATGGGGCATATCAATATAATGGCCAGCGGTGACTTATCGCGACAGTTAACATTCACACGCAGCGATGAGTTGGGTCAGTTAGGCGACAACCTGCGCAAAATGCAGCTGCAAATGCGCGAAGTGGTGGGATCGGTAAAAGCATCCTCTGCCAGTTTGGGAGAAGCCTCTAAAAATATAAATATGACGGCGGTAAGTATTACCCGCCATATTGGCGAGACTGAAGCCTCTACCGACCAGGTAGCTGCTGCGGTAAACGAAATGTCCTCGACAGTGCAGGAAGTCGCCGGCAACGCCTCTGGTGCCGCACAGGCGGCGACCGAGGCCGACCACAATGCACAAACGGGTCTGGGCGCAATGGAGCAAACCATTACCGCCATTAACAACCTTTCCCGCCAGGTTGAAGATGTTAGCCAGGCCATTCAAACTCTGGAAGAGGAAACCGGCCGGGTAGGGAATGTACTCGGCGTGATCAAGGGTATTGCCGAACAGACCAACCTGCTGGCCCTGAACGCCGCTATTGAAGCGGCACGCGCCGGTGAACAGGGTCGCGGCTTTGCGGTGGTAGCCGATGAAGTGCGCGCGCTCGCCCAGCGCACCCAGGAAAGCACGGCCGAAATTCAACAAATTATTGAAGCGGTGCAAAGTGGCGCCAACAATGCGGTTAAAGCCATGGAAACGGGTCGCGAGCAAACCCGGCATACGGTGACTATTGCCGCCGAAGCCGGTGATGAAATTCGCCAGATTTCCGGAGCCATTGCCCGCATCGTGGAAATGAATACACAAATTGCAACAGCCGCAGAAGAGCAGAGCTATGCCGCCGAAGAAATCAATAAAAATATTGTTCGCGTTGTGGGATTAGTACAGGAAGCCCATAAAAGCTCCAGACAGTCCACTCAAATTGCCAATGATTTGGATGGTACGGCACAACAATTATCAACGCAGATTGCACGGTTTACCGTATAAGTACGTCATTGCTGTCCCGTTAAGCTTGAGGATGCGGATTGAGTGTTTGCCAAAGACACTACCGACCTCTCTGGCCGACCAGCTCGGTGGCACCCAAACCTGGCCACTAACCGTAACAGGCCAAGCCTGTCAGTCATCACCACGTCCTAAGGTCGTGGGTTTTCACATTAAACTAAACATTAACCGGACAGCAATGAAGTTACTAAGAAGTCCATAAGGAACAGTACCCTCTGGCTGAAGACCGTCAGGCGAAGGGACACGCCTGCCGAGCCTAGAGCCTGCCCCGCGAGCGTAGCGAGTGCTTTGGGTACAGGGATGTATTCACGGCGCGTCTTCAGCCAGAGGGTAATCCTCCTTTCCGTCCCG
>DATBNH010000267.1:0-2351 GCA_036554405.1 Cellvibrionaceae bacterium
TGCTGGCTGATCTCGGGGCGGAGGCAGCAACACCGGGGTCGGTCGCGGCGAGTCTGGCCTGGTGTCTGGCAGCTTCGAAGCCGGGCGATACCTTGCTGGTGTGTGGCTCTTTCTTTACGGTATCGGCCATGCTGGCTATAGTGGCATCTGAGCGGCTAAAAAACTAAGGGGTAGTGTGTGAATGATGGTTTAAAACAGCGGTTGATTGGCGCTCTTATTCTGGCAGCGGTTGCGGTTATTTTCATACCCGGTTTTTTTAAAGAGCGCTCCCCCTATCAGGTTGATACCACCACACAAATTCCAGCCCAGCCGACGGTGGTGCAAATCACTCCTGAGCCACCGAGACGTGTCGCCAATATAGACCCCTCGCCTGAGCCCCAGACGATGTTTGTGCCCTCTGCCGAACAGCCAGTGGTGGAAGAGGTCATTGAGGATGACACTGCTGCGGCCGAGGTGGTTGCTGAGCCCCAGCAGGTTGAGGCAGCGTCTGAGGCAGTTGCAGAGGCTGCATCTGAAGAAACCGATGGGCTGATTCCCGGCGCCTGGGTCGTGCAAGTAGCCAGTTTAAGTCGCGAGGAATCTGCCTTTGAGCTGCGAGACAGATTGCAGTCGCGCGGTCATAAAGCCTATGTGCGTCATGTAAATACTGCCCAGGGACGCGTCAGTCGAGTCTATATTGGCCCCAAATTTGAGCGCGAAACCGCACTGGCCATCAAACGCGAGATCGACCCGGTGTTCAAGGTCGATGCCCTGGTATTGCAATTCAAGCCATAATGTGAGTTCAGCTCGGGGGTAATCTATCTACGTGCACGGGGTATGCCGGGCGGTTGCGCTCTGTTAAAATCAGCGCCTCTTCTATCTCGGAGTCGTGCATGAATTGGGCAGACTGGACTATTGTCGGCATACTGTCTGTATCGGCCTTGATCAGCATCAAGCGCGGCTTTATTAAGGAGGCACTGTCTCTGGTTGTCTGGGTTGCCGCTTTCGTTATTGCCATGTTGTTTAGTCAGCGTCTATCGGTAGTGCTTACCGACTTTATCTCTACCCCTTCACTGCGCGATATCGTCGCTTTTGCCCTGTTATTTGCTGCAACGCTTATTGTCGGTGCTATGGTTAACTATCTGCTGGGAGAATTGGTGCGGATGACAGGGCTGTCGGGCACAGATCGATTATTCGGTATGGTTTTTGGCCTTGCCCGCGGTGCTCTGGTAGTGTTGGCTCTGGTTATTTTTTTACCTTCATTGATTCCTGTCAGTGAAGATGGTTGGTGGCAGCAATCGGTGCTGATTCCACAGTTTTTATCATTCGAGGGTTGGGCTCGCGATACTGCCAGTGCCACCATTGAATGGTTTATGTCGTTTTTTGAGTCACTCCCGCAACACGAGGGTTAATCAGTTATGTGCGGTATTGTTGGAATTGTTGGTAAACGCGATGTAAATACGCAGTTATACGATGCGTTAACCATCTTACAGCACCGCGGTCAGGATGCCGCTGGCATCGTCACCTGTCAGGGCGGCAAATTGGCGCAGCAAAAAGCCAATGGTCTGGTACGCGATGTTTTCCGCACCCGCCATATGCAGCGGCTAGTGGGCAATGTGGGAATTGGCCATGTGCGCTACCCGACAGCGGGCAGCTCCGGACCTGCGCTGGCACAACCTTTCTATGTGAATTCACCTTACGGTATTGCGCTGGCGCACAATGGCAATCTCACTAATTCCGACAAGCTCAGCGAAGAGCTGTTTAAAACCGACTTGCGCCATGTCAATACCGACTCGGATTCCGAAGTGCTATTGAATGTTTTTGCTCATGAGTTGCAACTGCAGGGCAAGCTGGTGCCCACTGAAGCGGATGTTTTTGCCGCTGTAGAAGGTGTACACAAACGCGTCAGCGGTGGTTATGCTGTGGTGGCATTGATCGCACGCTACGGTATTGTGGCGTTTCGCGATCCCAACGGTATTCGCCCGCTGGTTTACGGCAAGCGTGAAACCGACAAGGGTACCGAGTACATGGTCGCTTCAGAGAGTGTGGCGCTCAATGTATTGGGTTTTAACTTGATCGGCGATGTGGCACCGGGCGAGGCCATCTATGTAACCTTTGACGGGGAGTTGCATCGCAAGCAATGTGCGCAACACACAAGACTTAGTCCCTGTATTTTTGAGCATGTGTATTTCGCCCGGCCCGATTCCATTATGGATGGCGTGTCCGTCTATAAAGCGCGCTTGCGCCAGGGAGAGAAGCTGGCGGAAAAAATTCTGAGAGACAATCCCGATCACGATATCGATGTGGTTATTCCCATTCCCGATAGCTCGCGGGTGGCCGGACAGGCGCTGGCCTACGGCCTCGGTGTCAAA
>DATBNH010000240.1:0-3756 GCA_036554405.1 Cellvibrionaceae bacterium
CTTATGGCTGTAGTGGCTGCTCTCTAAGTTCCCCCAGGGGGTTGCCGCCCGGCATAGTGCTCTGTTGCGGCGAAACGCTGGCTCGGGTTAGTCAGACAACACAAGACTATTGGGCTCTAGGCAATAGTCTTGTGTCACAACTCCGAGGGTGCGTCTTATGGTCTTGCTTTTTTGTAGTATTCTATCAGATTGCGGGTAGAGGCATCATGTCCCGGGGCAATATCAGCAGCGGCTGCCAATTCACGCTGAATACCAGTGGCCAACACCTTGCCCAGCTCCACGCCCCACTGATCGAAGGAATGTACTTGCCAGATAATGCCCTGCACAAAGATCTTGTGCTCATACAACGCAATTAGCGCGCCAAGCGAACGCGGGGTTACCTTTTGCATCAACAAGGTATTGCTGGTGCGATTACCGGCATGAACCTTATGTGGCACAATTTCGTCAATACGCTCAGGCGTCAGCCCTTTGGCCGTTAACTCCTGGCGCACCTGATCGGCACCGATACCACGCATCAACGCTTCACTCTGGGCAAAACAATTGGCCATAAGTGCGTCGTGATGGCCTTTAACAGCAATAGTCGGCTCGACTGAGGCGATAAAATCCGCCGGAATAATTTCAGTGCCCTGGTGCAAGCACTGATAAAAAGCATGCTGACCGTTAATACCTACCTCACCCCACATTAGCGGGCAACTACTGTAATCAATGGGTTCGCCGGCCCAGTTGACGCGCTTGCCGTTACTCTCCATCTCCGCCTGCTGCATATACGCAGGCAAGCGGTGCAAACACTGATCATAGGGCAGCAAAGCATAGGATTTGCGGTGCAGAAAATTATTGTTCCACACACCCATCAAGGCCAACAACACCGGCGCGTTCTTGGCCAGAGGTGCTGTGCGAAAGTGCTGATCCATCTCATGGGCGCCGGCCAGTAGCTCTTCGAAAGCCTCAAAACCCAATGCCAAGGCTATCGGCAGACCGATGGCAGACCAGAGAGAGAAGCGACCACCGACCCAATCCCACATGTCAAAGATGTTTTCCTCAGCAATACCAAACTCAATAACCTTACTGCGGTTAGTGGAAATAGCAATAAAGTGACGGTTGATAAAGCTGGCATCACGGGCTTTATCTAAAAACCAACGCTCTGCCGAGGCGGCATTGGTCATAGTCTCAAGGGTAGTAAAGGTTTTGGAGGCAATCACAAATAGCGTCGTTTCCGGATCCAGATCGCGCAGAGTCTGGGCAATCTGAAACCCGTCCACATTGGATACATAATGCACATTCAAGGTGCCGTCGTTGTAGGCGGCCAGTGCCTCGGTGACCATTAATGGCCCGAGGTTAGAGCCGCCAATGCCGATGCTGACTATATCGGTCACCGCTTTGCCGGTGTACCCGCGCCAGTCACCACCGCGTACCTGAGTGACCAGCGAGCGCATGCGCTCCAGCTCATGCTTGACCTGTACCCGTACATCTTCGCCATCAATAACCAAAGGTTCATCGGTAGGATCACGCAGAGCCACATGCAAAACGGCCCTGTCTTCGGTGCGATTAATAGGTTCACCGGTAAACATTTTCTCGCGCCAAGACTCAATCTCACAGGCCTCAGCCAGGTCGATTAGTGCTTTGCGGGTTTCTTCGGTAATCAGATTTTTGGAGTAATCGAGCAGGATATTGGGTGCCTGGAGGGAGAATTTCGCAAAACGCAGGTCGTCTTGGTCAAACAAATCGCTCATATGGCGATCTTTCATTGTGGCGGCGTGCGCTTCAAGCGCTTGCCAGGCAGGCAGTTCGGTACGGCTAACCATGAAATTCCGCATCCTCTAAGTAAAATCCAATGAAAACGATACACACACAAACCCGTTCATCAGCAACCTTGCCTACGCGCCAAGCTGGTGCGTATCGATGCTTTTTTAACCAATGCATAACAGGAATTCGCCTCGGTGGGCGAGCTGCCCTATTGTGCGAGGGCTGATCACAGAAAAACAGGTATAGTGCGGTGCGAAAAGGCCGCTATGATAGGCACATGGCCTGTTAATGTCAATCTGGACACATCCTGCAAGGCGCCAGTACCAGCGCCTTTCCCAGACCGGGTAAGTGTTCTACCCTGTACTTAATCTCTTGCTGGATCAAGCTGTTATGAACACACCTCCCACCCCACCACTAGGCGTAATTGAGGGTTTTTTTGGCGCCAGCTGGCACTGGGAGTGCCGCCAGCGCCTCATTCATTTTTTGCATGAACGCCGCTATAGCTTCTATATATACGCCCCCAAAGATGATGCCTGTCTGCGCCGTCACTGGCGCCAAAGTTGGCCTGACAGTATCCGAGCCGAATTAGAGGCGTTACGCGCCATTTGCCGCCATGAGCAAATCGCCTTTGGTATCGGTCTCAGCCCATTGGATTTGTGCCACCAACTGGAAACGGACGGCACTACCGCCTTTGAGGCTAAAATCCGCGAGCTGAATCAATTACAGCCCGACATACTCTGCCTGCTCTTTGACGATATGCGCGGCGACATCCCCCATATTGCCAGCACCCAGGCGGAACTGATTCGGCGCGCCACAGCGCTCACCACCGCATCGAGAGTTATCCTATGCCCTACTTATTACAGTGACGACCCGGTACTGGAAAAAGTCTTTGGCCCGCGCCCGGCCAACTACTGGACAACACTCAAGCACGAGCTGGATCCGCAGGTGGACATTTTCTGGACCGGCCCCAGCGTCTGCTCCGACAGCTACCCTTTAGCGCATCTCGATGATGTTGGCGAGCGTTTGGGACGCCAGCCAGTGCTTTGGGACAACTACCCGGTCAATGACGGCGCAGTCAAATCCCGGCATTTACACCTGCGCCCCTTTGCCGCCGGCCACGCGCAATTACCAGGCCATATTGCGGCCCATGTGGTGAACCCCATGAACCAATTCTGGCTGTCGCTGCCAGCACTGGCCAGTTTGCCATTGGCCTATGAACAAGGCGCCCACTATCAGCCACAGACGCTTATCAAGCCTCTGCTGCACGACCTCTGTGGTCAGCCACTGGGCGATATGCTGCTCGCGGATCTTCCCGCGTTACAAGATCAAGGGCTTGATAGTCTTAGCCATAAAACCAAACAAGAGCTACTAGACAAGTACTGTGCGTTGCCTGAAAGCGGCTTTAGCCGCGAGTTAATCAACTGGCTTAACGGTAAATACGCCTTTGACCCCGCCTGCCTGACTGATTAAGCGGTTTTTTGCAGTCACAAAAGTGTTGGGCAATGTTAAAAATCGGGCGCCTGACGCAGCACGTGTTACCATTAGCCCCCATTATAAGCCGTGTATAAACGGCATAAATCCATGCCTGATTCTGGAGAGACCATGAAACAACGTACACTCGGCAATACCGGTTTTAACATTAGCGAAGTCGGCCTCGGCTGCTGGCAGCTAGGCGGCGATTTTGGCCCTATCGAACCTAAAACTGTGAGCGAAATATTTGACGCGGCCATGAGTTCGGGCATTAATTTTTTTGATACGGCCGATGTCTATGGCGCCGGCGCCAGTGAAAGTTTTGTGGGCGATCACTTGGCGAACATCAAGCCACGCCCCATTATTGCCACCAAATACGGCCGCGGCGGCGATGCCTATCCGGATAAATACTCGCTTAATAATTTGCGTGATAGTTTAAAACGCGCGCAAGATCGTCTGCAGTGTGACAGCATTGATCTCATTCAGCTTCACTGCATCCCCACCGAAGTGATGGAGCGCGGCGAGATTTTTGACTGGCTGCGT